>DATJTG010000260.1:0-22390 GCA_035503555.1 Acidobacteriaceae bacterium
AATTAAGAAGTACATTGCCAGCCAGCCTGAGCCAAAACGCAGCGACCTCAAGGAGCTGCACCGGCGGATTCTGCAAGCGGCGCCGGAGTGCAAGTTATCGTTTTTCGACGGCAAGGGCATCGAGGGGCAGACAGTTTCCAATCCCACGATCGGATATGGCTCGTACACGATTGAATACGCCAATGGAAAAAGCAGAGAGTCATTTCAGATTGGCGTGAGCGGAAACGCGACTGGGATCTCGGTCTATATCCTGGGTCTGAAGGATAAGAAGCACTTGGCCAAAGCGTATGGAGCGAAGCTGGGAAAGGCGAGCGTGACGGGATATTGCATCCGGTTCAAGGGGCTGAAGGATATTGATGTGGAGACGCTGGTGGAGGCGATTCGGTTTGGGCTGGTGGGGGGAGAGAGGGAACGTTAGATCCCAGGCAAGCAAGGGGAGAGCGTTTTAGGCTGGGATAGAATTCAGCTTCGTGAATGCAGCCCGCTTATGAAGTGCTGAAATTGTCGCATCCTGTCTCGCAGTTAGGATTGTCTCGTAATCTCGGGAGGAATGAAGGGTTCTTCCAGAGTATCAGATTTTTCGAAGGGGCATTGATGGACGAGGAGTCAGAAAGCAAGCTCACTTTGCCATGGGCTGTCGCAGCGATAATTCTCACGTTTCCGCTGCTTCTTGTATTTATGCATTTTGGAGAGTCTGGAACTGGGCGAGCAGCATGGTTTTGTGCTGCGGCAATTTTTTGCGGCGTGAGGTTTCGGTGGGAGTTGAGCAGCAAGCGATGGTTTTGGCCTTCGATCGCTGCAATTTCACTCATCCACCTTCCTCTGATTCTGCTCATCCCGTGGAACGCTGCCTGGGTGCCCTGGTTCCTGATCTTTCCACTCGTACTCGTAGATTTCTTTTTGGTCCTGATCCTGATTCACCGGGTGGAGAAGTATATGGCACGCAGAGGACCTTCCCGGGAACGGGTGCGGATTTAGGTGCCTGCGTTCCATCAGCCCCAATTACCCGTGAGCAAAGCTTCGAGCGAGTCAGCGGCAACTCGGAGGCTTCGCGACGGAGTAGCGCGCAGGGGCTGAAGCCCGAACTTTTTTGTGGTCTTAACGGCACGAGTAAACTCGTGCCCTGACACAAAACCAAAAGCCTTAGGGGCTAAAGCCCGGTCTTTTTTTGTGGCCCATGCGGCACGAGTAAAACTCGTGCCCTGACACAAAACCAAAGCGGCTCGGAGTTTTTCCGCACGCATTCACATAATTCATACATCAACGTTCCTGCTGAAAACATTGATGAATCGTGATGGCGGTCACGATCAGGGCTGATGCTGCTTTGTTAAAATCGCGGGTGGAACCCTTCATTTTTGCGAAGGCGGAGAGCCTTCGATGACCCTTCTGGAAACGATCGGCGCGACCACGGGCGAAGCCATTCGTGTCGACCGGCGGCCCAAACTCAAAGACCGACTGCAGCACCACATTGCGAGGAGCACTATGACGGAAATTGCAGCCATTCGTGCGCGGGAAATCCTTGATTCCCGCGGAAATCCAACAGTTGAGGCCGATGTGATCCTGGAAGGCGGGGCGCTGGGGCGGGCCATTGTGCCCAGCGGCGCGTCGACGGGCGAGCACGAGGCAGTGGAGTTGCGCGATGGCGACAAGAGCCACTACCTGGGCAAAGGCGTGCTGAAGGCGGTGGAGAACATCGAGAGCGTGCTGGCTCCGGAACTGACGGGCATGGACGCGGCGAATCAGCGGCTGCTGGACGCGACGATGATTTCGCTGGACGGGACGGAAAACAAGGGGCGGCTGGGCGCGAATGCGATTCTGGCGGTTTCGATGGCGGCGGCGCGCGCGGCGGCGAACGAGCTGGGCGTTCCGCTGTACCGGTACCTGGGCGGCGTGAATGCTTCGGTGCTGCCAACGCCGATGATGAACATTCTGAACGGCGGCGCGCATGCGGACAACAACGTGGACTTTCAGGAGTTCATGGTGATGCCGGTGGGCGCGGAGCGGTTCAGCGACGGTCTCCGCTGGGGCGTGGAGGTGTTCCACACGCTGAAGGGCGTGCTGAAGAAGAAGGGCTACAACACGGCGGTAGGCGACGAGGGTGGATTTGCGCCGTCGCTGAAGTCGAACACCGAAGCGATTGAAGTGATCCTGCAGGCGATCGAGCAGGCCGGCTTTAAGCCAGGCGAGGAAGTGGCGATCGCGCTGGATCCGGCGTCGAGCGAGTTCTTCGACGCGGAAAAGAGCAAGTACGTTTTCAAGAAGTCGGACAAGAGCGAGAAGTCGAGCGACGAGATGGTGGCGTTCTACGCCGACTGGGCGCGGCAGTATCCGATCGTTTCGCTGGAAGACGGGCTGGCGGAGAACGACTGGGCGGGCTGGAAGACGCTGACGAAGGAGCTGGGGAACAAGATCCAGCTGGTGGGCGATGACATCTTCGTGACGAACTCCGAGCTGCTGCAGAAGGGCATCGAACAGGGCGTCGGGAACTCGATTCTGATCAAGCTGAATCAAATCGGCACGGTCAGCGAGACGCTGGAGTGCATCGAGCTGGGTCGCCGGTACGGATACACGTCGGTGATCTCGCACCGCAGCGGCGAAACGGAAGACACGTTCATCGCCGATCTGGCGGTGGCGACGGGCGCAGGGCAGATCAAGACGGGATCGGCGTCGCGGACGGATCGCATTGCGAAGTACAACCAGCTGCTGCGGATTGAAGAGGAGCTGGGGCAGGCCGCGGAATTTCTGGGACTGGAAGCCGTGAATTACGGCGGGTAGCCCGAATCCCACCCAAGCCGACAGCGGGTTTGAGTGGGGCACAAGGCCGAGATTGGCGGTATCCCGCAACTGCGAAAAGCGCGCAGATGTGGGGCCTCCGAAGGGGAAGTTCAAGAAGAGCTCCTGCGCGGATTCAGCGTTGAAACGCGCAGGGGTAGGTTCAGACAAAACCCGGGGTCTCCACGTTGAGACGCAGGAATTCACCTTGGATGGGAGGGTGGTATGCGTCGGTATGCGTGGATGGGACTGGTCCTGGCAGTGAGTTTAGCGGCAACGGCGGAGAGCGCTGCGCCGAAGCCGTTGAGTCCTAAGTCAGCGCCCGTGGCGAGCCTGGAACGGGCGCCATCGCATCCGGTGACGCCGGAGCAGGTACGCCAGATTCTGGAGCTGACGGGAGCGGCGGACGTACGGAGACAGATGCTGGACGGGTTGGTGCCGCACGTGAAGATGATGCTGCCGTACATTCCGCAGAGCGTGCTCGATGACATCCAGCAGAGCATGGCGATCGCGGATTTCGACGGCGCGGTGATTCACGCGTATCAGGAGCGGCTGTCGACTGAGGAGGCCGCGGAGATTATCGCGTTTCTGCGGACACCGGCGGGGCGGAAGATGACGAGCGTGCTGCCGCAGGTGCAGGAGGAAGGCCAGCAGGCCGGCGCCGAACTGGGGCAGCAGGTGATGCTGGAAGTGATCGAGCGGCACGAGGCCGAGATTGAAGCGGCGAAGAAGCGGTACCAGCAGGAGCAGGCGGCGGGCGTGCCGAGCCACTAGAGCCTGAGCCTCAGAAAGCGGCCTGGAACGCGTCCGGAGCGGTTAACATGGGGCGGTCGCGGGGGTACGGCCCGGCGCCGTAGTAAGGGAGCCATGATGCGGAAAACTCTGTGGATTGTTCCAGTGGTTGCTGTGATCGCCTCCATTTTTGCCGTTCCAGGAAAAGCTCAACAATCCAGCGGCGCACCCGTCGCTCAGCAGAGCGCACCGAAAAAGATTGTGGTCTCGGCCGGCATCGCTGCGGGTCAGCGCACCGGCGGGGCTATGCCGCAGTACCCCGCGATCGCCAAAGCGGCGCGTATTCAGGGGACCGTGGTGCTGCAGGCCACGATTGGCGAAAACGGCAGGATTGAGAATCTGAAGGTGATCAGCGGCCCGCCGATGCTGCAGGCGGCGGCGATGGACGCGGTGCGCACGTGGACCTACATGCCGTATTTGCTGAACGGCGACCCAGTGGAAGTAGAGACGCAGGTCAACGTCGTTTTCTCTTTGCCTGACAGTGACCGAGAGGACGCGGGCGCGAGCGGCAGCGCCGGCCCGCAGGCCGGGCAGATAGCGGGCGGGCAGCTGCCGCCCGGCACAAGCCCGGCAGATTTTGCTCCGCCCGAACATCCGGTCACGAGCGAGCAGGTGCAGGAACTGATGGACCTGACCGGCATGACGGCTCTGCAGCGCGAGATGATCCAGCAGTTGATGCCTGCCGTGCGCCAGGCCATGCCTCCTTACGTTCCCGACGATGTTTTCGATGATTTCCAGAATCGGATTCTGGGCGGCGATATGCAGGCTTTGATCGTGAAGGCGTATCAGAACCACGTTTCCACGGAAGACGCAGCCGCGATGATCGAGTTCTACAAGACGGCGGCGGGACGCCACGCAATCCTGATGATGCCCGTGCTGATGAAGGAGCTGCAGCAGGACGGCGCCCAGCTGGGCCAGGAAACAATGATGAAAGTATTCCAGGATCACCATCTGGAAATCGACGCCGCCAGGCAGAAATACGAGCAGGATCACCCCTGGACGGCGCCGAAGAACTAGTGCAGTACATTTTTCTTTTTTTGGAGTTATCGTGTCCGTTTCGAAGAAGCCTATTATCCTGACCATCCTTGACGGATGGGGTTATCGCGCAGAAACCGCCAACAACGCCATCGCGCTGGCGCGCAAGCCGAACTACGACAAGCTGCTGCGCGAGTTTCCGAACACGCTGATTCGCGCGTCGGAGCATTTTGTCGGGCTGCCCGACGGGCAGATGGGCAACAGCGAAGTGGGCCATCTGAATATCGGCGCGGGGCGCATTGTGCAGATGGACATCACGCGCGTCGATGCGCTGATCGCCAGCGGCGAGTTCTTCCGGCATCCCGCGATCGTGGAGGCGATGCAGAAAGCGCGGAAGACGCAGCTGCATCTCTTCGGGCTGGTTTCCGACGGCGGCGTGCACTCGCACCAGGAGCACCTTTATGCACTGCTGAAAACCGCGAAGCTCGAGGGTGTCCAGAAAGTCTTCGTGCACGCGTTCATGGACGGGCGCGACACGCTGCCCACCAGCGGAGCGGGCTATCTGGCGGCGCTCGAGCAGAAGATGCGCGAGTGCGGCGGCAAGCTGGCGACCGTGTCGGGCCGCTACTACGCAATGGATCGCGACCGGCGGTGGGAGCGCGAGAAGAAAGCTTTCGACGCAATGGTGACGGGAACGGCCGAGGGCGGCGCGTATCGCGACGCGGTTGCGAGGGTGAAGGAGTCGTACAACAACGGCGTGACGGACGAGTTCATCGTGCCGTTTGTGGTCACGGATGAGCACGGCAAGCCGAACGGCGTGATTCGCGACGACGATGTGTGCATCATGTTCAACTTCCGCGCCGATCGCGCTCGGCAGATCACGCGAGTGCTGGCGCGGAACAGTGGGCTGAGCGCTCAGGCGGGCAAAGAGCTGCCCTCGTGGGAAGAACTGGACTCAACGATCCCGCGCAGCGAAATCCCGAGCAATCTTCACTACCTGTGCATGACGCAGTACGACAAAAACTTCACGCTGCCGGTCATCATTCCGCCGGAATCGATGGAAAACCTGCTCGCAAACATGATGGCGCAGGCGAACCTGCGCAATCTGCGGGTGGCGGAGACGGAGAAGTACGCCCACGTGACGTATTTCTTCAACGGCGGGATCGAGAAGCCGTTTCCGGGCGAGGATCGCGTGCTGGTGCCGTCGCAAAAAGTGGCGACGTACGATCTGGCTCCGGAGATGAGCGCGGAAGGCATCGCGGATGCGGTGGTGAAGGCCATCGACGATCGGGCCTTCGACGTAGTGGTAGTGAACTTCGCCAACTCCGACATGGTGGGACACTCGGGCAAGCTGGAGCCGACGATCAAGGCCGTGGAGACGGTGGACGCGCAACTGGGGCGCATCTACCAGGCGATGAAACAGCGGGGCGGCGGCGCGTGGCTAATCACGGCCGATCACGGCAACGCTGAGCTGATGGTGGATCCGGCGACGGGCGGACCGCACACCGCGCACACGACGAATCCTGTGCCGTTCATCTATGTTGCGGAGGATGCGGATCGTTACTCGGTGCGGCCGGACGGGTCGCTGCGGGATATTTCGCCGACGATCCTGAACCTGCTGGGAATTGGCCAGCCGAAGCAAATGACGGGCGGCGATATGCGGGTGGCGAAGGGCAGGGGCTAGAGACCAGAGACCAGGGACCAGGGACCAGGGGAAAGCGGGCCCCGGCGCTCTTTGGGAGAGCCGGGGCCTCGGTGTTTAGAAGCGCGGGACATCGGCGAGGCGATTCTTGTTCTGGAAGGGCACCATCCACCCGGGATATTCGGGCGGGAGGGCGCTGACCTCGTCGAGCTGCTGCATCTCGTCGGCGGAGAGCCTGAGATCAGCAGCGGCAAGATTGTCCTTCAACTGATCGACGCGCTTGGCGCCGATGATGACGGATGTGACGAAGGGTTTCGCGAGCAGCCAGGCGAGAGAGACGGTGGCGACGCTCGTCTTGTGCGCTTCGGCGATGGGGCGCAGCACGTCGAGGATCCGCCAGGTGCGTTCCTTGTCGACGATGGGGAAGTCGAACTCGGAGCGGCGCGAGTTATCGGGCTTCTGATTCTCGCGCGAGTACTTGCCGGAAAGAAGGCCGCCGGCAAGCGGGCTCCAGACAAGCAGACCGACTTTCTGGTCCTCGAGCAGGCCGACGATTTCGCGCTCAAGGTCGCGGCCGGCTATGGAGTAGTAGGCCTGGAGCGTGTCGAATTTCGCCAGGTTCTTCGCCCCGGAGATGCCGAGGGCCTTCATGATTTGCCACGCGTACCAGTTGGAGCAACCGATGTAGCGAACTTTGCCCTGTTCGACGAGGGTGTTGAGCGCGCGCAGAGTTTCTTCGATGGGCGTGACCGAGTCGGAGGCGTGAATCTGGTAGAGGTCGATGTAGTCGGTTTTGAGGCGGCGCAGCGAAGCCTCGACCGCCTGCATGATGTGACCGCGGGATGCGCCGATGTCGTTGCGGCCGGGGCCGGTGCGTCCGTAGGCCTTGGTGGCGATGACGAGGCTGCTGCGGGGGACGCCGAGATTGGCGATGGCCTGGGCGAGCGTCTTTTCCGATTCGCCGTTGGTGTAAACGTCGGCCGTATCGATGAAGTTGATGCCGGCGTCGATGGAGAGGCGCAGCAGATCGTCAGCGAGCTTCTGATCGACGCCGGCGATGGGCTTCCACATGCCTTCGCCGGAGGCAAAGGTCATGGTGCCGAGACAGAGTTCAGAGACAAGAAGGCCGGTGTGACCCAGCGTGTTGTATTGCATGGGTACGCTCCTCGAAAGAATTGCGCTGAAACATTTAGATGAGCAGCGGGAACGGACGATTCTACGCCGGTGTGAACGGTTACAATTTTGCTGTTCTTGCACGGAGGCGCGATGAAGCGGCGCGATTTTGTGAAGTCTCTGGTGGCGGCAACGGTGAGCGCGCCATCGCTGCTCAGCCAGCAAACGGTGCCGGCGGCGCAGGTGGCTCCGGCGCCGCCGCCGCCAACGCCGCCGGGCGCAGCGCCGCGGATCGCGCCGGGACCCACGCCGTGGATGCGGGGGCTGCGGGAAGCGCAGCCGCTGAGCGTGAGCGCAGTGATTCCCGATGCGGTGGCCAACGCGGAGACGAAATTCTTTACCGAGGCGCAGATGGCGACGCTGCGGCAACTGTGCGAGGTGATGCTGCCGCCGCTGAAGGGATTGCCAGGCGCAATGGATGCGGGCGTGCCGGATTTTCTGGATTTCCTGATCTCGGTGTCGCCGCCGGATCGCCAGCAGCTGTACAAGTCAGGGCTGGACCGGCTGGAGCGCGAGGCGCGGGCGAAATTCGGCGTGCCTTTTCAAGAGACGAGCGCAGCGCAGGCTGACGCGCTGCTGAAGCCGTGGATGCGCGCGTGGCTGACGGATCATCCCCCGACCGAGCCGTACGCAGCGTTCCTCAACGGAGCGCATGCGGATATTCGCACGGCGACGATCAACTCGCAGGCGTGGAACGACGCGGCGATGGCGCAGGGCGAAGGACAGCAGGGCGTGGGAATGTACTGGTTTCCGATTGAGCCGGATGTGGAGAAGAAGTATTTGCCGCGGGGCTGATGAAACGGAGCGCAGGGTCTAGGGATGAGCGAAAAGGTTGATGTACTGATCATCGGCTCCGGCCACTCGGGCGGAATGGCGGCTAAGATTCTGACGGAGAAGGGCATCAGCTGCCTGTTGCTCAACGCGGGACCGGTCGCCGATGTGCATAAGGACACGGAACAGCGGCAGGCGTATGCCCTGCCGTTTCGCGGCTTCAAGCAGCCGGGGCGGCTGCCGCACGTTTTCCAGTCGAACGAATTCGACGCGAACACATGGGTCGACGAGAAAGAAGTTCCGTACACCTACGATCCCGGCCACTCGTATAACTGGGTGCGGGTGCGGTTGTTCGGCGGGCGCTCGCTGTTCTGGTCGCGGCAGTCGTTTCGGCTGAGCGATTACGAATTCAAAGCGAAGAGCCACGACGGCTACGGCGACGACTGGCCGATCCGCCTGGCGGATCTGGCGCCGTACTACTCTCGGGTGGAAAAGATTTTCCGGGTGCGGGGAGTTCCCTACGGGCTGCCGCAATATCCGGATGGGAATTTTGTTCCGGATACTTCGTCGTGGTGCGGGGCGATGCAGCGCTTTCGCGATGCGGGGGCGAAGCGCGGGATCCCCGTGTGCAAGACTCGGGAGTCGCTGGGCGTGGATGGGCTGGCGAGCAGCGTGAATTTGCTGCTTCCCGATGCGTTTGCGACGGGGAAGCTGCAGGCGATTCCGAACGTGGTGGTGCGTGAGCTGCGGACCAATCCCGCGACGGGGCTGGTGGAGGAAGCGCACTTTGTGGATCGGCTGTCGCGGCGCGAGATGTCGGTACGGGCGCGCGTGGTGGTGCTGGCCGCGGGAACGCTGGAGAGCACGCGGCTGCTGCTGAACTCCGGGCTGGCGAACTCAAGCGGCGTGCTCGGACATTACCTGATCGACCAGATCTACGGCGTGGGGCTCACGTGCTCCGTGCCTGAAGGGCGAGACGGCAAAGCGACGGGCGAGCTGATGGATGGCCAGGCGATCATTCCGCGGTTCCGCAACCTGAACGACAAGGCGAAGGACTTCATCCGTGGCTACGCGCTCAACGTCTACAGCGGTACGGGGCCGATGGATCCGAAGCATTTCGCGCTCTACGGGAAAGAGCTGCAGGACAAGCTTGACAGCTACAACGGGAGCGGTCTCTCGATCGGAATTATGGGCGAGGTGCTGGCGCAGTACGACCACCACGTGAGCATCGATAAGAACACGGTGGATGCGTGGAACATTCCGGCGCTGCACGTGAGCACGCGCTATACGGATAACGAATTCAACATGGCGCGCGACGCCGTCGATACTGGCAGCGAGTTAGCGGAGGCGGCAGGCTTCGAGGTATTGGCGAAGAACTACGCGCCGAATCCCCCGGGATACAGCATTCACGAGTTGGGAACGTGCCGAATGGGGGACGATCCGAAGAAGAGTGTGCTGAACAAGTGGTGCCAGAGCCACGACCTGAAAAACCTGTGGGTCGTGGATGGCGGCAGCTTCGTCAGCGCGGGCTGGCAGAATCCCACGATGACGATTCTGTCGCTGGCCATGCGCGCGTCAGAGCGGCTGGCCGAGGAGATGCGGACGGGGAATGTATAGAGACAGCGAAAAGCGCTTAGCAAAAGACCGTTAGCGAAAAACGGTAAGCGAAAAACTGCAAGCGAGGAGCCGTTAGCAAGCAACTGTTAGCGAAAGGTTCTATGCCGGCAGCTTCGGGTGGAGCTTCTGGAAGCCGGTAGCTTCCTGATAAGCGCGGGCGAAGGCGCAGAGCTTCGCATCCTGATAATGGCCGGCGAGAAACGTGAGGCTCACGGGTGTGCCGGGGCCTCCGATCTGGTCGTCGTCGCCGGTATCGACGGGAGGGGGAGCGGGCGCGTCGTTGCCGCGCAAGCCGTTGGGCACGATGCACGCTGGGTGGCCGGTGAGATTCGTGACCGTGAGCTGCATGCTGTTCGTTGAGGCGACGATGACATCGGCCTGCGCGAAGGCCTTCGAGACTTCGCGGATGGCAATGGAGCGGGCGCGGTTCATCTGGATGTACTCAACCGCCGGGATGAAGCGGGCGATGCGGAAGGTGTTCGGCCAGTCGTACTCCTCCTGGCGGGTGAGGAGCTTGTCGCGGCCGGAACGGGTGAGCTGGTCGAAGGCGGCAGCGGCTTCGGCGTTGAGGCCTGGGACCATGGCTCCGTACGGCAGGTGGGGCAACTCGATGGGGATGAGGTTCACGCCCATGGCCTTGAGCTTGTCGAGCGCGGCCAGATCGAATTTGCGATCGTACTCGCGGCGCGCGCGAAAGCCCGCCTCCATGCGCTCGCGATGCTCGCGCTCCTTTTTCTGATCGGCGGTCTCGTTGGCAGGAGGGGCCGCGGGCGGCGCTGGACGCTCATCGGCATCGAAGCTGGCCTTGATGTAGCCGATGCGGAGCGAATGCCAGTCGAGGTCGGCGTTCCAGTTGAAGGCCGCGTCGCGTACCGACAGATCTTCACCGTCGGGACCGTAGATGGCCTGGAGGACGGCGGCGCAGTCTTCGACGGCGCGGCAGATGGGGCCGAGCTTGTCCTGGGTCCAACTGAGGGCCATGGCGCCAGTGCGGGGAACGAATCCAAAAGTGGGACGCAGGCCGGTGACGCCGCAGCGCGTCGACGGCGAGGAGATGGAACCCAGCGTTTCCGAGCCGATGGAGAAAGCGACGCAGCCGGCGCTGGTGGCCGAAGCGGGACCTGCGGAGGAGCCGCTGGAACCCTGCTTGGGATTCCACGGATTGCGCGTACGTCCGCCGAACCACCAGTCGCCCATGGCGAGCGCGCCGAGGGTGAGCTTGGCGATGAGGATGGCGCCGGCAGCGTCGAGGCGCTTGACCACGGTCGCGTCGTCGTCGATTTCCTGCTTTTCGAAGCCGCCGGCGCCCCAGGTGGTGGGATAGCCCTTGACTGCGAGCAGATCTTTCGCGCCCCAGGGCAGGCCGTGCAGCGGGCCGCGGTAGTGGCCGCGGGCGATGTCGGCGTCGGCTTCCTGCGCCTGCGCCAGCGCGCGGTCTTCGGTGAGCGTGATGTTGAAGTGGAGGACGGGATCGTAGCGCCTGAGGCGCGCGATGTACATCTGCGTGAGATTGGTGGCGGAGATTCTCTTTCTGCGAACGAGGTCGGCGAGAGTCATCGCGGACTCGAAGGCGAGGTCTTCCAGATTCGCGGGCGCGGTGAGAGACGCAGGGGCTTTGCTGTAGATGGGCTTCGCGCGCTCGGTGTTCACGGTGGCTCCGGGCGGCAGCGGATCGAAGACCCAGGCGGGCGCGACGGAGTTGGGGATGTCGAGCTTGCGGATTTCGTCGTAGCCGTGACGATCTTCATTGAGGCCGTCGAGCATGGCCTTCTTGTCTTCGTCGGGAATGGCGATACCGGCGATTGCGGCGGCCTGGTCGATCATCTCGGGTGTGATCTTCGGGAGAGTGGGTGCCGATCCGGCGGGCTGCGACTGCGCCTGAGCTGCGAGCGTGTAGAGCGCACCGGGGAAAAGCGTGGAAGCGAGGCCAAAACGGCCAGTGAAAGTGAGGAACTCCCGGCGATCCAGAGCCATGCAGGAAAGAGTAATGGGAGATGGCGTTGAAGCAAAGTGAAAATGCGAGCGGGGCGCGTGGCGAGAGAGGCAGGCAGCGGTTTTATCATGAGGACATGGCGTTTCCGATCAAAGTTTGCAGTGAGTGCGGGGAAGAGTTTGAGCTGAAACCGGACAAGCCAGGGTTCGCGAACCGCTGCCCTGCGTGCAGCGAGCCGGAGAGCGATGGGTCCGGGACAAAGGCAGGCACGGAAGGTGCGGCCTTCAAAAACGACAGCGAAGCCAACGCCGAGCGGCGGCGCGTGATGCGTGACATGCTGTACCGGAAGGACAGCTAGAGGCGGCAGCGAAAAACCGCCTGCAAAAAGCCGCTGGCGAGAGGCTATTAGCGAAGAGCTCCTGGCGAGAGCTCTCGATTCTCCCCTTGACAATCGACAAGACGGCTGTTCATTCTGTTGTCGAATGACGAGGGGAACAATGCCGCCAACCGCCGATCTGCTGCAGGGCACGCTGGACATGCTGATATTGAAAACGCTCGCGCCCGGGGCCGAGCACGGCTGGGCGATCGCCCAGCGCATCCAGCAAATGTCAAACGACGTGCTGCAGATCGGGCAGGGGTCGCTCTACCCGGCGCTGCATCGCCTGGAATACCGGGGCTGGATTCGCGCCCAGTGGGGCGCATCGGAGAACAATCGCCGCGCACGGTTCTACTCGTTGACCGCGGCAGGCCGCAGGCAACTGAGCGCCGAGCTGCAGAACTGGGATCGGCTGACCGGCGCAGTGAACCTGGTACTGCAACGAACCTAGCGAGGGCACGATGCTGAGCGAATGGTTTGCGCGGATTCGTTTCCTGGTGGCCGGCAAGCGGCGCACGGAAGTGGACGAGGAACTGCAGTTCCATCTCGAGCGCGAGACGGAAGCGAACGTCGCCGCCGGGATGTCTCCGGCGGAAGCGCGACGCAGAGCGGCGATTGCGTTCGGAAGCCGAGAACGCGCGCGCGAGGAATGCCGCGAGGCGCGCCCGTCGTGGACTTTTGAAACTATGGGGCGGGATGTGCGCTATGCCCTGCGCGGCTTGTGGCACAACCCGGGCTTTGCGATTGTCGCTGTGCTGACCCTCGCGCTCGCGATCGGCGCCAACACCACGATCTTCAGCCTGCTCGATCAGGCGCTGCTGCGCGCGCTGCCGGTGAAGGATCCGCGGCAGCTGGTGGTGCTCAGCTTTGCCGGGGACGTGGACGGGCACACGCATTCCGACGGGGGAAATTCGCCCGGACACCGGCATGAGTTTTCGTATCCGATGTACAAGGATCTGCGCGACCAGAACAAAGTATTCAGCGGTCTGATCGCCGCAGCGTCGATCAATGCCGGCGTGACCTGGAACAATCAGGCTGAGAGTGCTTCGGCCGAGCTGGTGAGCGGGAATTACTTCGAGACGCTTAACGTGAGCGCCGCGATCGGGCGATTGCTAGAGGCCAGCGATGAGACGGCGCCGGGAGCGAATCCAGTAGCCGTTCTCAATTTCGATTTTTGGCGCGCGCATCTGGGCGAAGCGCCGGTCGTTGGGAAGACACTGCTCGTCAATGGCACGCCGTTTGCCATTGTCGGCGTTGCTGCGCCCGGATTTCACAGCATGGTGTGGGGGCGCATGCCGGCGCTCTACATTCCGATCACGGAACAAAAGGTGCTGTCGCCGGAGTGGGATTATCTGCCCGACCATCGCTCCTATTGGATCAATTTGATCGGGCGTTTGCGTCCCGATGTGACAGAGGCGCAGGCATCGGCGGCCATCAATTCCCAGTTTGCCGCGCTGCGGGCGGCCGAATTCACGCAATTGCGCGATCAGTCAGCAGACGCACGGAAGGGATTTGTGACCGAGGCGCACCTGAACCTTGAGGAGGGGGCGCGCGGTTTCAGTCCCATGCGCGACGACGTGCGCATGCCGTTTCTGATCGTGATGGGAATGGTGCTGCTGGTGATTGCGATGGCGACGGTGAACGTTGCCAGCCTGCTGCTTGTGCGGGCGGCGACGCGAGGACGGGAGTTCTCGGTGCGCTTTGCTCTGGGCGCGACGAGCGGGCAGATCCTTGGCCAGTTGCTGGCGGAGGGATTGCTGCTGGGAGCGGCTGGAGCGGCGCTGGGGCTGGCGCTGGCGCCGGAAGCACTGAGGGCGCTGATCCACTGGCTATCGTCTGGATCGGCAAGCGACTCCGTATTTTCCGCGACGCTCGACGGGCGAGTGCTGGTGTTCACGATTGCGGCGACGCTGGCAGTGAGCATTTTGTTCAGCCTGGCGCCGGCGGCGCAGTACTGGAATCCGAAACTGGCCGAGGCGATGCGGCATCGGACGGGCACCGCCGGCGGCAGTTCGCTGCGATTCCGGCGCACCTGCGTAGCGCTGCAGATCGGGTTCAGCCTGCTGCTGATCGTTGGCGCGGGCCTGTTTGTGCGAACCATTGCGAACCTGCGCAACGTCGATGTGGGTTTCGCGACGGATCATCTCCTGGGCTTCAACCTGAACCCGATGCTCGCGGGGTATCCGATGACGGGCGTCGTGCCAGTGGAGCAGCGGGTGCTGGACACGATTGCGGGATTGCCGGGTGTTCGCAGCGTGGGAGCGACGAACGATCAGGATCTCTCGGGCGACGGCATTTCGGGCGATGTGGCCGTGAGCGGCTATACGCCGCCACCGAATGACGACTACGACGTAGAGCTGCCATGGGTGAGCAATGGATACCTGCAGACGCTGGGCATTCCGCTGCTGGCCGGGCGCTACTTCAACGCCGGAGATACAGCGACTTCGCAGAAAGTCGCGATTGTGAACGAGACTTTCGCAAAACATTTCTTTGGCTCGGCATCTCTGGCGCTGGGACACCACATGCGCCGGCCGCAACGGCCAGCGACGGATGCGACGATCGTCGGCGTGGTGAAGGACGTGAAACATACCAGCGTGCGCGACAAGGTGATGCCGACCAGCTATACGCTGTTTACGCAGGCGGAGAGGACCACAGGCCTGATCTTTTATGTGCGAACCTGGCAGGCGCCGGATGCGGCAACGAACAGCCTGCGCGCCGCCATTGCCGGCATCGATTCGAAGCTGATTGTGAGAGATCCGCGCAGCATGACCGGGGACATCGACGATAACCTTCAGGGCGAGCGGGCGATTGCGTTCCTGGCGACGACCTTTGGTGTGATGGCCACCCTGCTGGCGGGGATCGGGCTCTACGGAATCCTTGCGTATTCGACCGCGCAACGCACGCAGGAAATCGGCATACGAATGGCGCTGGGAGCGCGCCGCAGCAACGTTGTGGGCTTGATTGTGCGCGAGGTGCTGGCGCTGACAGGCATTGCCGTGGCCATTACGATTCCGGTGGCGCTGGGGCTGACGCATGCGGTGCGCAGCCTGCTCTTTGGGATTTCGACTGCCGATCCAGTCGTGTACGGTGCAGGAATTCTGACCATCGCTGTGGTGGCCGTAGCGGCGGGCATCATTCCGGCGCGGCGCGCAGCGACGGTGGATCCGGCCAGGGCGCTGCGCACGGAATAACGCGGATCAGAAGTCGACGTGACCGTGGACACCGAAGATCCATACGGGTCCGCGATCGCGGTTGTAGCCGGGGTCGTCGACGTGCTGCAGGTCGATGCCGTTGAACATGCCTTTCCACATGTGCCATGTGTAGTAGGCCTCGACGATGTTTTCACGGCCGTAGTTCAGGTGGCCGTCGCCGAGCAGGAAGCCGAGACCGCCGTATTTCAGATAATTTTGATGGTCCTTCTTGATGGCATTGCTGACGAAGGCCAGGCCGGCTTTGTCCTGCGGGCGATGCCAGCGCGTGCCGGCATAATCCGCGGCGAGCAGAACCGTTTGCGCGACCTCGGTGTACGCGAACGATTCCTCGTGATCGTCGTTCCATCCAAAGCGTGAAGCGACTCGGAAATTGTCGGTGATCTCCTGCTGATTGTTCCAGCCAAAGCCGTACTTCACGGTGCCGAAACGCTCGACCGAGGTGATTTCCGGGGCGGGTGTGAGGCCGTCGAAGTAATCCCGCACCGCCTGGCGGTAGTTGCCCATGTGCGCGTCGTTGGCAAAGCTAAGGATGCGCGTGACGCCTTTGCGGCCGCGGATCCAGGAGTGGCTCCAGTCGAACTCCCAGTTCTGGCCGTGGGCGCGCGAGAGAGCCCAGTCGAGATCGATGCCATTGGCCACGGTGGGCATGGCGAAGATGCCGTAGCGGAGGGTCCAGTTGCGATCGTCGTACTCGATCATGCCTCCGACGGTGTAGCCGCGTGTATCGGCGGCGTAGTCCCAGGCGCCGTTATTGTCGATGGTCCAGTTGGCGAACTGGTGGTAGCTGTCGCTGGCAATGTCGTTCTGGTCGAAGACGTCGGGCAGCGTCATTTTGCCGACACGAACTTCCACGCGACGCACGGGGACCTGGGTCGCGAGCGAGAACTGGTCGCGGTCCGCCACGGTCATCTCGTTGGTGAAGCCAATGGTCTGATGAATTTCGCCGCGCGCGAGATAGGGTGCGTTCGACAAATATGGGTTGCGCACCACGTCGATGTTGGTGAATCCGGCGAGGCCGAGCGCCTGTCCGAGGCCGCGGCCTCCGGCTTCCTCGAAGTCGACGAGGAAGTCGGTGTTGTAGCGTACATTGCGGTGTGGCTGAAAGCCGAGGAAGAGAGTGTCGAGGATCGAGACTTTGTACTCGGGCGCGTTGTCGAAACTGTTCCTCCCCTGGTAGGGCGAGTAGAAGCCGGGTTTGGCCTGGAAGATGCTGTTGTACTGGCCGGAGATCCAGTAACGGCCCGACTGCGTGTGCGGGAACATGGTGACGCCGGGATCGGCGGGTTTTGGCTGCTCCGCGGGCGGAGCCTGCGTTTGCTGCAGCGCGGATGTTGGCGTCGGGGAGGGGATCGCAGGCTCCGCAGTCGCGAGCGCGGGCCGAGGCGCATTGGGGAGCGCAACGGTTTGGGCGGACGCAGCCAGGCCGACGAGCAGCCAGGCCGCGACGATGGCAGACAGAGAGATGCCGAGCCGATTTGTCCGTTTTGCGTTCACCGACATCCGGATATGGAAAGGATCAATCGATCAGGTTAGGGGCTCGAGATTGCAATTTGAAGAATAGTCAGGCGCAGAGGGCGCGGAGCAGCGGGACTTCGTCCTCGGCGCTCGCATCGGCGATTGCATGCGAACTAACCGGCTCGACGGCGGCGAAGCAGCGCAGGTCGCGGTCGATCCAGACGCAGGCAAGGGGTGGGCGCCGGTTGCCGGTCGCGATCCAAACAGCGGACAGAGCGCCGCGCATGGCATGGCTGCGGAGCGTGGGGACGAACTGGAGACTCCGGGTCTTCATCATGGCGAACCTCATTTCCGGCCAGGAGCGTGCGGCCCTGGCAGGAGAAATCCAAAGTGAGGATCCCCGGACCGAGCAGCGGGGAAACACGCTTGCGACGGCGGCAGGGGCAAAGAGCGTCCTCGCTCTTTTTGAGAGCATACCATACCCCGGTGGGATATATTTAATGAAGGCCATCGGGAGAAAAGCCTGAATGTCGCATGAATCGCGGGAGAAACAGAAGCTGATCGCTCGGGTGCGGCGCATCCGCGGGCAGGTGGATGCGATCGAGCGTTCGCTGAGCGGGGGGGAGAACTGTGCCGATGTGCTGATGCTGCTGGCCAATATCCGCGGCGGCATCAACAGCCTGATGGCTGAAGTGCTGGAGGATCATATCCGACTGCACATGCTCTCGACGGACAAGGGCAGCATGGATTCAACGGAGCTGGCCGAGGACCTGATCGATCTGGTGCGCGCGTATCTGAAGTAAGGCCGAGCGTCAGTAAGGCCGAGTGTCAGCGACGCGGGGAACCGGGCGAGGCAGTCCCGCGTAGGGTTCAGGGACGAGGTGATGCATGGCGACAGCCGCAGTGAGGGTAACCAGAAAGGATGGGCTGGAGCGGAAGACGCATACGCTGTTGCTGGTTGCGATCGCCGGGGTCATTGCGCTGGCACATGTGGCGACCAACGGCCGTTACGGATTCCATCGCGATGAACTGCAATTCCTGAGCGACGCGCGGCACATGGAGTGGGGATTTGTGGCGTATCCGCCGCTGACGCCGTTTGTGGAACGGATCAGCATGGCGGTGTTTGGGCTGAATATGGTGGGTCTGCGGCTGGCTTCGGTGCTGGCGCAGGCGATGGCCATCGTGGTGACAGGCCTGATGGCGCGGGAACTGGGCGGCGGACGACTGGCGCAAGCGGTGGCCGCGGTCAGCATCGCGCTGTCGCCGCTGCCGATGTTTGAAGCGACCGAATTTCAGTACACAACGTTCGATTATCTGTGGTGGGTGCTGATTGCCTACTGTGTGATTCGGCTGCTGAAGAGCGAGAATCCGCGATGGTGGCTGGCGATCGGCGTCTTTGCCGGCCTGGGGCTGATGACGAAATACTCGATCGTGTTTTATATCGCGGGCATTCTGGGCGGCTTCCTGCTGACACGAGCGCGGCGTTTCCTCCTGAACTGGTATTTCGCGGGCGCGCTGGTGCTGACAGTGCTCATCTGTCTGCCCAATCTGCTATGGCAAGCGCACCACCAGTTCATTTCTTACGAATTTCTCCAGCACATTCACCGGCGCGACGTGGGAGAGGGGCGGGCGAAGGGGTTCTGGTGGAAGCAACTCTGGCTCTGCGCGAACCTGTTCGCCGCGCCGGTGTGGATCGCCGGGCTGGTTGCATTTGTGCTCAGCGCACGGTACCGCGTGCTCGCGTGGATGTACCTGATCCCGGTGGGGCTGCTGGCGCTGGGCCAGGGACGCGGCTATTACACCGCGGGCGTATATCCGATGCTGCTGGCGATGGGCGCGGTGGCGGGCGAGCGGTGGATTGTTCCGATGAAAGCGTGGCTGCGGCGAACGCTGACGATGGTTTATTTTGCCGGGGTGTGTGGGGTGGGCGCGGCGATGGCCGCGGTGATCGTTCCGATTGCTCCGAGCGGTCCGCTGATGCGGTTCGCGCTCGAGAATAACGGCGATCTGCGCGAAGAGTTCGGATGGCAGGAGATGGTGCAGACGGTGGCGCGGATCCGTGATTCTCTGCCGCCGAATCAGCGGGCGCATCTTGCCATCACTACAGGCAACTACGGCGAGTATGGAGCGATCGATATCCTCGGCCGCGCCTATGGATTGCCCGAGCCGATCGGCACCACCAACTCGGAGTGGTATCGCGGCTACCCGAAGAATGCGCCAACGACGATCATTGCGCTCGGCATCAGGCCGGAAGAGGCGAACGCAATCTTCACCAACTGCCGCATCGCCGGCCATAACGGAAACTCGCTCGGCCTCGACAACGAGGAGAGCCGGGATCATCCCTGGATTTTTGTGTGCGGTCCTCCGCGCCTGCCAGCGGCGGAGTTGTGGAAGAAGCACCGGGATTTCGGCTGAGGCGCAGCCGGCATGGGCGCGCGCTCGTGGTACAAGAGACCATGCTCCGCACGACTTCTCTGCTGCTTGCCGTCGCTTCCCTGGTTCCGCTCGCCTCGCCGACACTCGCTCAGGAGGCTGCCCGCGAAAAGTCGCTGAGCGCACGCACGGGGGCGATGAAGCACATGCCAGGGCTGCTGCCGATGGACTGGGACGCGAAGGCCGGGAAGCTGTATCTGGAAGTGCCGCTGACGGCGGACGCCGCGCACACGCGATCGCAGGACCTTATCTATTTCCACTCGACGCCGTGGAGCGTGGGCAGCAGTCAGCTGGGCGGCTATGGGCTCGATCGCGGGCAGGTTTCGGAAGGGGTGATCGTCCACTTCGAGCGCACCGGGCCGAAGGTGCTGCTGGTGGAGCCGAATGCGGCCTTTCGCAGCAGTTCTGCAGATCCGGCAGCACAGATGGCGGTGATGCAGTCGTTTCCGGTCTCGGTGCTGGCCGGATTCACCGTCGACGCGGAAGATCCCAGTGGAACGGTGCTTGTGGACGCAACGCCGTTCTTCCTGAGCGACGCGCACCATGTCGCTGAGGCGCTGGCCGAGGGCAGACAGGGAAGCTATCACGTCGATGCGGCGCGCTCGACGATCGTGCTGGACGACACGAAGGCGTTTCCCAAAAACACGGTCGTCGAAGCTGCCCTCACGTTCGTGCTGGGCGGCGATGGTCTGCCAACCGGGCGCGTTGTGGAAGAAGTGACGCCGAATCCGCGAGCGATCACGATTCGGGAGCGGCAGTCTTTTGTCGAGCTGCCGCCCCCGGGCTATACGCCGCGACGCTTTTCGCCGCGGGCGGGGTATATTCCCTCGTCGTGGCGCGACTACGACGTGGCACTCGGTGAACCGCTGAATCAGCAATTCATTTTGAGGCACCGGCTGATTAAGAAAGATCCGCAGTGCACGCATGCGTGCGAGGCTGTCGCGCCGATCCAGTACTACGTGGATCGCGGTGCGCCGGAGCCGATTCGCACCGCGCTGGTGGAAGGCGCGCGCTGGTGGGATCAGGCATTTCAGGCGGCGGGCTGGGCGCCGGGCACGTTTCGCGTGGATCTGCTGCCGGAGGGCGCAGACCCGATGGATGTGCGCTACAACATCATCCAGTGGGTGCATCGCTACACGCGCGGATGGAGTTACGGGGACGCGCTTGCCGATCCGCGGACGGGCGAGATCATCAAGGGCAACGTGACGCTGGGAAGCCTGCGCGGGCGGCAGGATTATCTGATCGCGGAGGCGCTGCTGGCGCCCTATGCGAAGGGCAGGCCGAGGGCCGATGAGGCGCACGATGAGGCGCTGCAAATGGTGCTGCAGCGGATCCGGCAACTGGCGGCGCATGAGACGGGACACACGCTGGGCCTCGCGCACAATTTTGCGGCGAGCAGCTTTCCGCATCCCGTTGACGAGACTGTTTCGGTGATGGATTATCCGCATCCGTGGGTGACGGTACGCGACGACGGCGTGCCGGATTTGTCGCATGCCTATCCGGCCGGTATTGGGTTGTGGGACAAGGTGGCGATTGATTACGGGTATCGTGAATTCGATCGCGATGGGAAGCCTTACGAGGATGCGGCAGCGCTCGACAAGATTTTGCGTGAATCGGAGCAGCGTGGGTTGGTGTACATCACCGACGAGGATGCGCGGCCGCTGGGCTCGGCGCATCCGCACGCGCATTTGTGGGACAACGGGACTGACCCGGCGACGGAACTGGATCGCGTGCTGACGGTGCGGGCCGCGGCGATGGCGCGCTTCGGCGAGGATACGATTCGCGAAGGCGCGCCGCTGGCGCAGATGGAAGACACGCTGGCGCCGCTGTATCTCTTCCACCGCTACCAGACGGAAGCGGCGGCGAAGGAAATCGGCGGGCTGGATTACCGCTACAACGTGCGCGGCGACGGCCAGATGCTGCCGGAAATTGTGCCGGCGGCGGATCAGCGGCACGCGCTGGCCAGCGTGCTCAAGACACTCTCGCCGCAGATGCTGACGCTGCCGGAGCCGCTGCTGAAACAGTTGCCGCCTCGTCCGCCGGGATTGCCGCGGACGCAGGAGAGCTTTGCGGCCAACACCGGGGTGGCGTTCGATCCGGTGGCGGCCGCGCAGTCGGCGGCGGATCTGACGCTGGCGCTGGTGTTCAATCCGCAGCGCGCCAATCGCCTTGTGGAATACCACGCGCGCGATAGCGCGGAGCCTTCGCTCGAGGAAGTGATTGGGGCCACCCTGCACGCGACCGCGGTGCCGGCAGATGCATCAGGCCTGGAACTGGTGGTGAAGCGGGCAGTCGACGACCGCATCGTCGAGGCTTTGCTCACGCTCGCGGCCAGCCCTGACGATGCGGCCGAGACGCGCGCGATCGTTCGCCTGGAACTGATGGCGATGACGAGAACGCTGGCGCCGGTGAACGGCGGCATTGAGGATTCGGCGGTGCACATGATGGAAATGAAACGGATCACCAGCTTTCTGGATGATCCTGAGAAGTTCGTCCCCGCAAAGCCGGTTCCTGCGCCTCCGGGCATGCCGATTGGCGATGACGAAGAATGAGACGCGCTACTGGCGGATACGCAGCAGGCGTTGCTTCAGCGATTTGCTGAGCGAGTGCTGCACGGCATCGTCGAGCTTTTGTCCGCCGGCAGTGAGATAAAAGACGTCGATCACCGTTTCGCCTTCGGTGTCGATGAGCGCGACTTCGATATTGCACTTGCTTGCCGCAAAGCTGAGCGCGATTTCGCGCAGCAGGCCAGGCGTGTCCTGGGTGACGATTTGCAACAGGGTGCTGTGCGAAGACGACTCGTTGTCGTACTCGAGGCGCGTTTCGACGTTCACGCGCGGCCGGGGGATGCGGTGACGGCGGGAGCGCAGCAGTTCCTGAAGGGAAACCCGCTGCGAAAGCGTATCGCGAATGCTCTGAAGAAAGCGGTCGATCTCGGAGTGATTCAGTTCGAGCGTTCTATACGTGTCGGTGAACTGGAAGGTATCGACGATGACGCCGCCGGAGTTGGAGAAGGCGTCGGCCTTCACGATGTTCATGCCCCAGGCCGAGAGAACCCCAGCAACGTCGGCGAAGAGGCCAGGGCGATCGGCCGTGACCAGAGTAATCTCGCCCAACTGGCGGATGGGCCTGAACGCGACCTGCACCGGCTCGACGGCGAGGCATTGCGCCATGCGGAAATGCGCGGCGATCTGTTCGGGCGGCCGCGTGGAGAGATAGCGCTGAGGAAAGCCCTCGAG
>DATJTG010000261.1:0-31399 GCA_035503555.1 Acidobacteriaceae bacterium
CGCGTGGATGCGAATAAAATCCCGCTGCATATCAAGCGCTTCGATGTAATGCGCGACAGCAAGCAGGTTCGCTTCCGGCGGCAGTTGGTAAGCAGGGTGTCCCCAGTCACCGCTGCTAAAGAGGCTCAACTGCCGCGAGGCCACAAGGGCCTTGACGCGGTCCTGGACTCCCTTGAAATAGGTGGTGCTCGACTTTGGCCAGTCCGAGATTGACTGCGCAAGCTGCGAAGTCTTTGCCGGATCGGCTTTCAGGGCCAGCGTCACATCGACCCAGTCGAGCGCGTGTAAGTGATAAAAGTGCACAACGTGATCCTGCACGTTCTGCGAGCCCGCGATGATGTTGCGGACCAGCCTCGCGTTGTCAGGAACTTCAACGCCAATGGCGTTTTCCACCGCGCGTACGGAGGCCAGCGCGTGCACCGTGGTGCATACGCCGCAGATGCGCTGCGCCCAGATCCACGCCTCGCGTGGATCGCGTCCCCGCAGAATCAGCTCAATGCCGCGGAACATGGTGCCGGAGCTCCACGCATCCGTCACCTTTCCCCCGTTCACCTCCGTCTCGATGCGGAGATGGCCTTCAATGCGTGTTACCGGATCGATCACCACTCGTGCCATTACCGCACCTCCGCCGACGGCTTCTCAGCCGCGGGTTGCGCATCGCCGTTTCCGTTCGGATGGAAATGGTCGCGCACCACATGGCCCACCAGATGCGCCGCCGTGGCTGCTGCTACGGCCGCGACGCCTGTCCAGCCGATCTCGCCGGCCGTCACGTCGACGCCGAATCCTGCCGGATGCGGCAGCCGCTCGTAGAAAGGAGACTTCGTATCCCAGAACCGCGATGAGGCACAGCCGATGCAGCCGTGTCCCGCCTTTACCGGCCAGCTTGTCGATGCGTTGAATCGCACCGTCGGGCAGTTGTAATTCGTCTCCGGTCCCTTGCAGCCCATCTTGTACAGGCAATATCCCTGGCGGTGTCCGTCGTCGCCCCACGTCTGCACGAAGCGTCCGGCATCGTAATGCGCGCGCCGCTCACACTGATCGTGGATCAGTTGCCCGTAGGCAAACAGCGGGCGGTTGTTGCTGTCCAGCGGCGGCAGTTCGCCAAACGTCAGGTAGTGCACCAGCACCGCGGCCGTGTTCACGGGGTTGTGCGGACATCCGGGCAAATTGACCACCGTGATCCCGGGAATCGCTTCCTCCACACCCACTGCCCCCGTCGGATTGATTCCCGCGCTCGGCAGCCCGCCGTCCCACGCGCACGACCCGATCGCAATCGTCGCTGCAGCGTTGCGGCAAACTTCGCGCGCGATGTCGATGGCCGTCCGTCCGCCGATCGTGCAATAAACCCCGTCGTCCTTCAGCGGAATCGCGCCTTCCACCACTACCAGATACTTGCCCTTCTCTTCGTCGACCACGCGCTTCAGAGCGGCTTCCGCGTGCTTGCCCGACCCCGCCATGATCGTCTCGTGGTATTCCCACGAGAGCGTCTCGAGCACGACCTCTTCCACGGTGGGGTGCGTCGAGCGCAGCATCGCTTCCGAATTTCCGGCACAGTCCTGAAATTCCAGCCACACCAGCACCGGCTTCTTTTTCTGTCCCAGCGCTGTTGCGATGGTTTGCGTGTAGGCCTTCGGCAGCGCCAGCGTCGCCGTCATCGTGCCGCAAAATTCCATGAAGCGTCTGCGCGAGATCCCGCGCCGCTTACATGTCTCCAGAACCGACTCGTCTCTTGCCATTCGGCCCTCCGTCTGTTTGCGATTTCCTGGATTCGCAACAGACCCTATCGCTGGGGAAAAAGGCCTGTATGTGACTCGCATCACACCGCAGAATTATTTCTGCTCTTCGGTGCCGGAGTTCATTCGACACCATGGCGCGCCAATTGCGCGTGACTGCCGTCACACCGATTTGTGCCTGGAGTCACAGTCTGCCGCCACCCCGTGAGGCCACACTCATCACGGTTGAATGCACCCGGAGCACCCGGCCACGTTGTGCGTCCGTTCCGCCCCTCGTGGCGGAGTCCACGAATCCTGGTCGAAGCTGAAGAGCCGCGCATGAAGCCACTTCTTTGCCCCAGGAGGTTTTCCCCGTGAAAGCCCTCGACGAACGCGTCTCTGCAAATCACGCCCTCGTGGTGCCTGACCGCATCCTGGTGGCCACTGACCTGGGAGACGCCGACTACCTGGTCCCCTACGCCATCGCGCAGGCCCGCGCCTGCGGAGCCGCGCTCACTTTTGTTCATGTCATTCCGCCGGGCGAAGCTCTCTCGCTCGACCCGCGCGCGATTCCCTTCGAAGATTCCGCGGCCATGGCGCAGGAGGCGCGCCAGGCACTCGATGCCATCGGCGAGCGCATTCGCGATCTCGGCATCCAGTGCGACGCCCGCATCGTCTCGGGGTTCCCCCGCGATCAGATCGCCGCGGTCGCGCGTGAGACCAAAGCCGGCCGCATCCTCGCCGGCACCCACGGACGCCGCCATCTCCGCAGATTTTTCCTGGGATCTGTGGCGCATGAGATCCTGCGCTCCGCTCAAATCCCTGTGTTTACCGTCGGCCCGAACGCACGCGAGGCATCCTCCTTCGGCGCTCCTCGGCGCATTCTGCATCCGGTCTCGCTGGCGGTGGGATTCGAACACAGCGCCCGGCTTGCCATCCAGTTCGCGGAGTTCTATCGCGCGGATATCACTCTGCTCCACGTTCTGTCGCCCGATGTCGAGATTCAGCGCGATGCAAAGCGTGTCGTCGAGTGGGCGCGATCCGAACTGCGCCGCGTCGTGCCCGAGGAGGCCTCGTTGTGGGCCCACGTCGCCATCGAGGTCGAGGTGGGCGAAGTTGTGGAGGAAGTTCTGGATGCGAGCGTGGATATCGACGCCGATCTCATTGTCCTGGGCGTCAGTCACGATGCCACGTTCTGGCCGAACCCGGGGGACGACACTGTGTACAAGATCATCGCCCGCGCCAAATCGCCGGTGCTCAGTATTCGCAACGCCCCACCGGCCGCCGAGACGGTGCACTGATGCGCAGGCCCAAACTCCTCACCCAGCAAGACGCAGCGCGCTGATCAGCGCGGCCAACGCGGCGGGCTGGTTCCGGCGGCTCGTGTAGTAGAGGAAAAGGCCGGGAAACTTCGGGCACCAGTCCCTCAGCACCTGAATCAGACGGCCCTGTTCGATCAGGGGCAGCAGCGTCGGCTCCAGCGCCATGCCGATTCCAACGCCCTGCAGCACCGCCTGAATCACCAGGTCCGAATCGTCGAACGATACAGGTCCCTCGGGATTCACCGTCATCGCCTTCCTGCCCTTTTCGAACTCCCAGCGGTAAAGGCCATAGCTGAAACGAAAGCCGACGCACGCGTGATCCTTCAGGTCCTGTGGAACTTTGGGCGCCTTATGCTTCGCGAAATACTCCGGCGCCCCGACCGCGGCCAGTTTCAGATCCGCGCTGACGCGAACGGCCACCATGTCCTTCTGAATAAACTCGCCGATCTGGAGGCCGGCGTCGTATTCCCCGGCCACGATGTCCACCGGATCGTTCGAAACCGTCACCTCGAGAATGATGTCGGGATACGCTTTCGTAAACTTCGCCAATTTGGGGATGAGGACCATGCACGCCGCGGACCGCGTGGTCACCAGCCTGATCCTCCCTGCCGGGCGATCGCTGAGCTTGCGGACTATCGAGAGCGACTGCTGAATCCGTTCCAGCGCCGGCCCCAGGTCTCTGAGCAGAGCACTTCCCGCTGGGGTTGGCGAGACGCTCCTCGTCGTCCGAGCCAGCAACTGAAGCCCGAGCCGCCTTTCGAGCGCCCGCACCGTGTGGCTCAACGCCGATTGCGAGACGCCCAGCCGCGCGGCAGCACGCGTAAAGCTGCGTTCCTCGGCAACCGCGGCAAAAACGGCCAGGTCCGGCAAATCATCGCGCAGCGATTCATGAATTATGGTCATATGGTCTTTCTCATTACTACGTCTAGTCTCATGAGCATAGCAACCTTACACTGAATCTCGTGGACGGCTCCCGCTTCTGTTTTCGCTTTCGCGGCTCAGTTGCGGGCACGCGCGGATCCACACCGGGGTGAGGAAATGCAAAAACGTGAACTGGGAAAAAGCGGACTGAAGGTTTCGGCTCTTGGGCTGGGCTGCATGGGCCTGAGCTTTGGATTCGGTCCCGCGACCGACAAACAGCAGGGGATCGCGCTGATCCTCGCCGCCTTCGACCGCGGCGTAACCTTTTTCGACACGGCCGAGGCATATGGCCCTTGGCTCAATGAGGAACTCGTCGGTGAAGCGCTGGAGCCCTTCCGCGACCAGGTTGTCATCGCAACCAAGTTCGGCTTTAACGACGGCAAACCCGCCAGCGGACTGAACAGCCGTCCGGAAAACATCAGAGCGCACGTGGAAGCCGCCCTGAAGCGCCTCAGGACCGGCACCATCGATCTGCTCTATCAGCACCGCGTCGATCCCAGCGTTCCCATTGAGGATGTTGCCGGCACGGTGAAGGAGCTGATCGTCGCGGGTAAGGTGAAACACTTCGGCATGTCCGAAGCCGGCGTCGCTGCCATTCGCCGTGCGCATGCCGTGCAGCCCGTCACCGCTCTGCAGAGTGAATACTCGCTCTGGTGGAGAGAGCCCGAAGAGGAAATCCTGCCCACGCTCGAAGAGCTCGGCATCGGCTTCGTTCCCTTCAGCCCCCTGGGCAAGGGCTTTCTCACCGGCGCAATCGACGAGAAGACGCAATTTGACAGCACGGATTTCCGCAACCTTGTTCCGCGCTTCTCTGCCGAAGCCCGCAGGGCGAACCAGGCGCTCGTCGATGCGCTGGGGCAAATCGCCAGCCGCAAAAAGGCCACGCGCGCGCAAATCGCACTGGCATGGCTGCTCGCTCAAAAGCCGTGGATCGTGCCCATCCCTGGCACGACGAAGCTCAACCGTCTGGAAGAGAACGTGGCAGCCGCCGACCTGCAGCTGTCGAGCGGCGACCTGACGAGCATCACGGACGCCCTTGCCGAAATCGAAGTCCGGGGCGCCCGCTATCCGGCTCACGTGCAGGCTCTCATCAATCGATAATCGCCGAGGGGTGGTGTGAGGGGCTTGCGCAGACCACACCACCCTTTGTAGATTCGCCCGATGGCGCTCAAACGGATGGACAACGTAGGAATCGTCGTCGATGACCTCGAACCAGCGATCGATTTCTTTCGCGAGCTCGGCCTCGAACTCGAAGGCCGGGCCACCATTGAAGAAGAATGGGCCGGACGAGTCACAGGACTCGTCGATCAGCGCGTCGAAATTGCCATGCGGCGTATGCCAGACGGCCACGGCCGCCTCGAGCTCTCCCGCTTCCTCGCGCCGCCGGTCGTCGCGGATCACCGCAATGCCCCGGTGAACGCCCTGGGCTATCTCCGCGTCATGTTCGCCATCGATGACATCGACGAGACGCTGGCAAGGCTGGCCACGCGAGGCGCGCAGCTCGTCGGCGAGGTCGTCCGGTATAAGGACGTGTATCGGCTCTGCTACATCCGCGGCCCTGAAGGTCTTCTCATTGGACTCGCCCAGGAACTCGGCTGAGCGGACACAAGGTAGGGTAAATGAGAACCTGTCCGCCTCCTGTCAAACCTGACAGGAATGGAACCGCCTTACGGATCCATGGACGTCTCCACTAGTTCCGTTCGAAGCCTCGATGCTGACAGGCGCACCTAAGTTGATCGTGAAACAGATGCAAGTCCACCTCGTCCAGTCTAGAAAAGATTGAATTGAATCTGTACGCCGCCCGAGCCCTGCAGATCCAAAGTGCTGGGCTGGCCGGACGTGCCGGTCACTGATGTCTGCAACTGAATAAACAATTGCACGTGTCCGCCGGTGTCGGGAACGACAAAGACCAGCTGCATGCCGGTCACCCCTTGCACCATCCCCGCCGGCTTGAGCGTGACAGCACCCGTGGTAACGTTCACCCTGTCCTCTACCCAACTCGCTCCGCCGACCGCCTGCGCGAAGGCCTGGAACTGCATCGCGCCTTCAAGGAACGGCTTCACCCAAGCCAGTTGCAGCGCACCCTGCACGTTGGTCACTGTCGCCGAGGGATCGGAGAGCTGTAATGTTCCGTCGATGATCCTCCCATCCTGGGTCATAACGAACGATACCGATCCCTGGGCGCTGATCTCAAACCCCGATTTCCCCTCCGGGTGCAGCGGCACCGTGACCTGTCCGGTTACCTGCCAGGTGGGTGGATCCTGGCTGTTGGTCGCGCCCCTGCTCACCAGCGTACGGTGGCCGGTGAAATTGAGCTGCGACTGCAACGCCACGCTTGGCGCCGCCAGCTTCTTGCTCTTGTCGTCGAGGCCCTTCGTCTCGGGTGGCCCGCCGGAAAGCTTGTCTTCAAGATTCTGCCGGCCATTCAGGATGCCGGCTGTCACTTCCCACGCGTGGTTACGATTGAACGTGAAGCCGGCTTTATTCGCCTCGGAGATGAATGTGTCGAGCACATCTCCGTAGCGCATGTCTTTGCCGTTGAAGAAGACATTGGCGTCATCGCCAGTTTTGCGTGGCTGGCTCTTGTCCTTCTGCAGATCCAGGTCGTAGTAAGAGAACCACGACTTGATCGCCTCGTCGTCAGCCTCCTGAACCGTGCTCCATGCAAACGGCAGAGTCTCGCGAAAGTGGGGCAGGAAGGTGGCCACAACCTGCTTCGCGTGGCGGCTGGAGCGAACGGCGCCGCTGATGATGCTGCCCTGACGGTTCGCCAGTGCGAGCAGTTCGTTGCCGAGCTTCGCGGCGAGCGCATCGGTCGTGAGTCCTGGCTGAGGTTGCGGTGGCGGAGTGTTGAGACCGGGTGCGTTCTGCTGCGGCGCAGGGCGGGCAGGCTCCGAAGCCGCGGGATTCAAATTGAATTTTGGTGCGAAAAGCCGCGAGGCGAGACTCGTGCACTGCACTGAGAGCTCCGTTGACGCTCTGATGTAATCGCCGGCAGCCTTCTGCGCCTGGTCTGACGCCCCCTGTGACGGCTTCGTTGCCGCCCCGGTATCCAGCGCCTCGTTGGCTGCATCGTAGGCAAGCCTGGCGAGATAGGCTGCCTTAAAGGCTTCTACCAGGCTGTGAGGGTCCTCGTTCACCTTGATTTTGTTCCAGTCGGCGAGCGTCGGACAGGCCGCAAGCAGACCGGGTGGAAAATCGACCTTCGGCCGCGGGAGGTTCGATTCCAAAATGCGGGCGATGGCTGCCGGTTGCGGACTCACCTGCGCGCTCCGGGCCGCCACCATCGCGGATGCCGCCGCGTCCGCCTGCGCTTCAGCGGCATCGCCTGGTTCGGTCATCCCTTCGACACGACCGCCCGCACCTGCCTGCTGCACGGTGTGCGCCACTTCGTGGGCGAGAACGCGCTGCCCCTCTCCTGACACGGGATCGTAGGCACCGTCATTGAAGTGGATATCCTGGCCGAGAGTGAAGGCCCGGGCGTGAGCAGCCTGCGCTGCGCGCGCCGAAGCCAGGCCCGTGTGCACTCGCACCGCGGACAGGTCGGCGCCGAGTGAGCCTTCGAATCGACCCCGCAACAACGCGGGCAGCGCCTGGCCGGAGCCGGGTCTGTCGGACGGGGAATAAACAGCGATTCGGCTGAAGTCGTGACCGGGGTTGTGGCCGCCTCTTTCCGTCGGAGTTTTCTCAAACGAAGAATCATCCATGGCAGATCCGGTAGTTGCTGACCCGCCGCCTGCCAAAGACCTGGCGGACAGACTCGGATGAAGGGCTGGAGGCTTCTGAGTGAACGCGCGCATGGTTCACCTCGATTGTTTCGGTTATAGACTAATCAAACGTCGAAATCCATGATCGCCATACAACGGGCTGCACTGTCCAGCGGAGTGCGGATACAGTCCGCGGCCGTGCTGCTGCCTTCGATAGAGTTGCTTTTCTTGCCGGGGCGGACCAACCCTTACCGTTTGGAAGCTGCCCGCACGCCCACCACGCTCAGCAGCCGCCCCGTGAATCCCTGCTCCGCGCGATAAGAGAAATACCGGTTGTTCTGGCAGCGCGTGCAGTGGCCGATCACGGCAATCGACCCTGCCCGCAGGCCCGCATCGAGAAGTTGCCGACGATTCGCTTCCATCAGATCGAGATGGATCTGCGGACCCAGATTGCTGTGCCCCGGCGCGCGCGCCGTGAGAAATAACAGCGGATATTTGTCGTGGATCGGGTCGGCATCCGACACTTCCGTCAACAGTTCCGGCGCATACGCAAACTGCGACGCGAACTCGCTCCGCACTTCTTCGCCCACCGCATAGCAGCACGCCGCAATGCCGGGCCCAATGGCCGCGATCAGATCTTCGGGCTGGCTGTTAAACTCCGAGCGCATCCGCCCCACGCCGTTCTCAACAATCCTCTGCAAAGTCCCGCGCCAGCCCGCGTGGAACGCCGCCACCGCACGCCGCTTCACGTCGGCTACCAGAACCGGAATGCAATCCGCCGTCTGGATTGCGAGCAGCACGCCCGGTTCGTTGGTCATCAGCCCGTCGCCGTAGCACGGCGCGTCGCGATCCGCATCGTCGATCCCTGCACGCTTCACCATCGACGAGTGGATCTGCTTCAGGGTCACGACCTTCATCTTCGGCGCGCCCAACGCCTCCAGAAATCTCCGCCGGTTCTCGAGCACGTGCTCGCGCGTATCCGTCTGCGTGAATCCCAGGTTCAGCTCGCCGGCCCGCTGCCCTGGTCGATACGCCGTGGTCGCGCCACCCGTCCGCGTGCTGAATCCCTGCACCAGCCATGGCCACGCATCCCACCCCCCTGCGCGCACAATCTCCACGCGGGACTTCACCACACGCCGCGCCGGCTGAGGCAATATCTCTTTCCGCTCCGATTGCCGTGAGTTTCCGCTCCAGCCGCTTTGCGAGCGCTTGCGGCGCGGCGTCAGCCCGCCCCCGCGGAGCAGCTTGTCAATTCTCTTCAGATCCGGGGAGACCGAGCGGGGAGAGGCCATCACTCTCTATTTTACCGGGCGCTGCATCAGGCTTGCGCCTCCGCGCCGCGCGCTACTTCGGCAGTTCCGCCGCGTAGAGATTCGCTGTCGACGTGCGCGCGCTCACCAGCGGCACATCTCCCGGCGCCAGGCCGGCAAAGCGGTAGTCCACCACGTTCGACGAGCGCAGATCGTGCAGGTCGGCCACGCGCTCCACCTTTCCTGTCGCCAGCACCGCCCGGAAAATCGGCTGATCGATCTCAGCGAAGTCGTGAAAGTAAATCGCGCTGTCGTCGTGCGACCAGGCGGGGTCAGCGATGTTCTGCTCGGCCAGGGTGCGCCAGGTCTTCGCGGCTACGTCGAACAGCATCAGCTTCTTTTGGTCGATCGAGAGCGCCGCAATATATTTCCCGTTCGCCGACCACCGTGGACTGAACAGCCCATCGGAGCCCGGAAGCTTCTCCATCTTCCTCGTGGCCAGGTTCACGGTGTAGATCGCCTTGGGCTGCGCGGCCTCCGCCATCAGATCAGGCAGCCTTCCGAACACCAGCTGCTTTCCGTCCGGCGACCAATCCGGATCGGCCTCGCTGCGATCCTCGTCCAGCACTTCCTGAAGATGACCGCCGTCGGCATCCATGGTGTAGATCTTCCACGGATGACCGGGCTGGCGCCCCATGAATACGATCTGCCGCACATCGGGCGACCAGTACATCATGAAAACCTGCATCGGCCGGCCGGTCAGCTGCAAACGGTTCGAGCCATCGCTCCGGCTGCGCCATAACGAACCGTCGTCTTTGCGGATCCACGCCACCCACTGCCCGTCGTGCGAAAACTCCATCCGCGTCGCGCTGCTCAGCCCCGGCCCGTAGGGCACAAATATCTTCTCGTTGCGGTCGTAGCGCAGCAGTTCCAGTTGCGTGTCCAGTCCAATGAAAAACGCGCGCCGGCCGCCACGCTCGGTGATCGGCGCCTGATAATCCAGAGGCCCGTTTGTCACCGGAATCGGCGGCTGCGCCCTGCCGAACAGTCCTCCATGCTCTTCGATCGCCCAGATATTGCTGTTGCCATCCCGCGCCGACTGAAAGACATAGTAACGGCCGTCATCACTCCAGCTCCCGCAGCATTCCGCAGCCGGCGCGCTGGTCCAGTTCGGCAACAGAACGTGCGCCCCGCTGCCGTCGCCGGCCACTTCCCACAGTTCCGACGTATGCGTCTCGCTGTTCAGCAGAGTAAGGCGCAGCTTCGTTCCGTCCGGCGACCAGCGCAGCCAGAAGGCGCGCCCCGGTAGCGTTGCGAATTTGTGGGTCTCGCTTCCGTTGTCGCGAGCAATATATAAGTCGTCTCCACTCGCGTAGAGAATGCGCTGCCCGTCCGGCATCCAGGTTGCGTCGTGCGCCAGGATCCCCGGAATTCTCCGCGCCGTCCCACCCGTCGTCGACACCACCCACAGCACCTGTTCCGGCGCAGTGGCCAGATGATTCCGCAGGAGCAGCCGCGATCCGTCCGGCGAAATGCTCCCCAGCGACGGAGCCGCGAGCTCATCGGGCAACTGCAGCGTGCTCGTCTCGCCGTCGGCGATCAGCGCCTGCGCCAGCATCGCGCGTCCGTTTTCAATCTGCGAAAAATAAATGCGCGAGCCATCTGTCGCAGTGCCGGAAAAGCTTTCGAACAACGGATCCCCGGGTCCCACGCGCCCTGTAAACGTCACCTGCTTGATGCGCGGCGGCGCGGTATACGCGGGTTTCTCAGCAACACCCGCCACATAACCGGCGGACAGCCCGCAGAGTACGAGAACGCAGCCTCCGATCCACCGCCAGGTTCCTGGCTTCCTGGCGGCAACTGGAGCTGGCTGCGCGCTTTCTGGCGCGGCGTGCAGCCCGGGCGGTTCCACGATCGTCTGCTTCGTGGACACGTGCTCGAGCTCGCTTGCTGGGAGGTCTCCGGCCGCCGCTCCCACGGTGGTCACAGGCGCAAGAAATCGATACCCCCGCCGGGCCAGTGTCTCGATAAAGCGCGGGTTCTCTGCCGAGTCTCCCAGAGATTCTCGCAGCTTATTAATTGCGGTGCCCAGGCTGTGATCGAAATCGACGATCGTGTCGTTGCCCCACAGCCGTTGCTGGATCTCTTCCCGAGTGACGACTTCGCCCGGGCGTTCCAGCAGACAAACCAGCACGCGAAACGGTTGCGCCTGCAGCCGAATCCGAATACCCGATTTGCGCAGTTCTCCGGATTCGCCGTCGGCCTCGAACAAACCGAATCGGTAACGAAAAGCCGTCTTTTCCTGGTGCTCCGCTGAGGCCGGCATAGATGAAATCCACTGGGAGGACACTACTTTGTACCGCGGTTGATAGGTATCGGTCAATGCACTTTCGTCATCTCGCCCTGGTTGAAATGTAACCGTATCCTTCTGATATACGGCGGCTTTCCCGGTGAAGAACATTTGATCGAAAAAAGGTCTGCTGTGCATTGCCGGTTGTTGCCGCGAGCGAGTCTAGTTCACGCTGGCACCCGCGCCAGGACCGTTTGTATTTCGCGACTGCGGATGTCAGAAGGCCTTTTGGAGGCACCACATGATTTTCACGAGAGACAACGGCCGACCTTCGGTTACCCGATGGCTCGCGCTTGTAACCCTTCTTCTCATTCCCGCTATGTTCGTTGGGCGGCTGTCTGCCCAGACCGACACGGGTGCAATTTCGGGAACCGTTACCGATCCTTCCGGCGCCGTCATCCCGGACGCCACCATCACAGTCACCGACCTGGCGACCAATCGCGCGGTTACCGTGCAGAGTCAGGCCGACGGATCTTACGTCATCAGCGCCCTACCTATTGGCAATTACAAAGTCGAAGCCTCTAAGTCGGGCTTTAACGTTCAGGCTGCCAACTTTTCCCTGCAGATTTCCGAGACGAAACAGTTCAACTTCAAACTGACTGTAGGCTCCGGGAATGAAACCGTCCAGGTGACGGGCGCCAGCCCGCTGATCGACACGGCAAACTCGTCGCTCGGTGAAGTGATCGAAGGCCGCCAGATCGTCGACCTTCCCCTGAACGGCCGCAACTTCACCACTCTCGCCTTGCTCACTCCGGGCGTCAGCCGCGGCCAGTATTCCGATAACGCGAGCGCTCCCAATAACAATGCGGAAACCTGGCGCAACGCCGACTCCGGCGCCGCGGCCCTCGCCGTCGACGGTCTGCCGCCGCAGGCCAACAACTTCATGATCGACGGCATCGACAACAACGAGTCGCTGGTGAACACCCTCGTGATTTTCCCCGGCATCGAAGACATTGCCGAGTTCAAGACCACCACCAGCACGCCTTCGGCCGAGTTTGGCCGCGCCGGCGGCGGCGTCGTCCAGGTCGCCACCAAGTCCGGGACCAACGACTTCCACGGCGTACTGTATTGGTTCAACCGCTCCAAGGTCGGCGCTGCGGATACTTTCGACTACACTTCGACGCCTCAAACCACTCCCGAACTGAGCCGCAACCAGTTCGGCGCCTCATTCGGCGGACCGTTCTGGAAGGATAAGCTCTTCTTCTTCGGCGACTATCAGGGCTGGCGCCAGAACCTGCCGGCCGGTATCACCACCACGCGGGTGCCGACCGCTCTGATGCGCCAGGGCAATTTCACTGAGCTGCTCAGTTCCAGCGGAACGGGAACCGCCACTTCTGTTCCCATCCAGGCGATCTGCCCCGATCTTTACGACGGCGGCGGCAATCTGCTCTCGCAGTTTTCGGCCGGCTACGGGTACATCTACAATCCGCAAACCTGCCTGCCCTTTGGCTGGAATGGCGGCGTTAGCACATCGCAATCGGGAAACACCGCTCTCAATATCGTCCCGGGGGGCAGCCAGCTCCCGGTTGGCGTGAAGTACCTGAACGCGTTTCCGAATCCGAACATCTCCGGCGCCGACATCGCGACCAACTCTCCGAACTTCTCGCGTGCCGCTTACAACATCGAAACGATGAACGATTATGACGGCCGCGTCGACTGGGTCTTGTCGTCCAAAGACAGCGTCTTCGGCCGTTACAGTCTCGGCCAGGACTTCCTCAACAACGTTCCGTTCCTGCAGGACGCCACGCACTTCCTGCCCTCGGGCAACGGCACCAATCCCTCGCATCCGCGGCAGGTTGCAGCCGGCTACACGCATATCTTTAACGAGCGAATCCTCAACGAATTCCACTACGGCTGGGTACGCGATCTCTCCGGATACGAGCAGCCGGACGCCAGCGTCCCGCTGGCCGCAAACCTCGGCATCCAGAATGCCAATACGTCTCCGCTGCTCGGCGGCATGCCGATCATCGGCGGATGGTATGGAAACCTGAGCTACGTCGGCGACGGCGGCCCGTATCTGATCGTCGAGCCCACGAATCAGTTTTCCGATGCCGTTACCTGGACCAAGGGCAAACATACCCTCAAGTTCGGCGCGAACATTATTCACCGCGATGTGAACTGGGACCAGGGCAACGACGCCAAAGGCTACTTCTGGATCGACGACGGCGATTACGGCGGTATGCCGGCGCCCACGTCCGGTCACGGAACCTTCACCGGCTATGAGACTTCAGAACTGATCGCTGGTTTCATGGGCGGCTATCAGGCCGGCGCCTTCTCCGGTTACTACGACACCCGCAGCTGGGAGAACGGCTTCTTCGTTCAGGACGAATATCGCATGAGGCGGAGAATTACGCTGAATTTCGGCATGCGCTACGACATCCTCAGCTGGCCGACCGAAGCGCACAACCACATGTCCAACTTCAATCCGGGTACCGGCGAATTGGTGGAAGCCGGAACTGCCGGATGGCCCAAGGCTCTCATCAAGACCCCACACCGGGACTTCGGACCGCGCGCGGGCATTGCGTACGACCTCCGGGGCGATGGCAAAACGGTCATCCGCGCCGGCTACGGATTGTTCTTCTTCGTGAACCGGGGTGGCGTCGGCGAACAGCTTTCCGAAAACCCCGACTGGAACGGAACGCAGAGCTATTACGCCTGCCCAACGGCCACGACCTGCTCCACCGGATACCGCATCACGTTCAGCGGCATGGCGCCCCAGGGAAGCCACAATCCGACGGCCGCCACGGCATCGCTGCCCGCCAAGGTCGGCGTCGATCCGACGGCCATTACTTCCGCGGACAACGTCTACTACTACCCGGAAAGCAGTCCTAACTCCAACATCCAGCAGTGGAACATTCAGGTCCAGCGGGCTTTGGGCACCAAAACCTCGGCCAGCGTCGCTTACGTCGGCACCAAGATGGGCAATCTCGCGGTGGCCTTCAACGCCAACCAAACGACGCTGGGTGGCACTACGAGCTGGTTCCCGGTCGGCGGCTCCGTTAACCCGCAGGGCGTAGGCACGATCAACGCGTATGAGATGGCCGGTGGCGGCAGCTACAACGGTCTGCAGGCGCAGCTCACTCACAGGCTGAGCTCGGGATTGCAGGTCATTGGATCCTATGCCTGGTCGCACACTCTGGACAACGTCGACGACATCCTGGCGAACGCACCCACCGGTGTACTCGTCGGGAACAGCGGAACCCCGTTGCTGGGCTACCAGCGCGGCAATGCCAACAACGATCAGCGTCAGCTGTTCTCGGCAGCCGCTCTCTATGATCTGCCTTTCGGGCGTGGCCGCGAGTTCGGGCAGAATATGCCCACAGCTCTCGACTACATCGTCGGCGGCTGGCAGTGGAACAACGTCATCCTGCTGGCCAGCGGCACTCCGATCGACATTCAGGGCGCACCGAACAGCCCCAATGGCCGTCCGGATTACCACGGCGGATGCAAAACAAATGTGAACTGGTACACCTGGATCAGCTGCCCGTCAGGAGCCTTCACCGCTCCGGCTGGGCTGGTTGGCGATCTGCCGCGTAATGCTTTCGCGGGCCCAGGGACCCATACCTGGGACACCTCGCTCGTGAAGAACTTCTCCATTACGGAGCGGGCGAAGACGGAGTTCCGCGCTCAGGTCTACAACCTGACCAACACGCCGCAGTTTCAGGACCCGGACACTAACTACAACAACGGCGACTTCGGCCAGTTGCTGAACCCTCGCCTCTCGCCCACCAACCGCGAAGTCGAATTCGCGCTACGCCTCTCGTTCTAGATGGACAGGGCCGGGAAACATCCGGTGCTTCCCGGCCCTGTTTTTCCTGAACCGTCTGCACCGCGCTGCTGCACGGCTCGTTGCATGCTGAGCGTCGGATCAACCCCATGAAGATCGAACGCAGTCCTGTGCTGTCGCTGCTCGCGGTGTCTCTGCAGGCGGATCCCCGAGTTGCCGGAATGGCAGCTCGAGCGCACCTCGGAGTTGCGACGTCGAAGGGATGGATCGGGTTCGCGCCGAATTCCAGACTAATCCTGTGGGGAGAGTTCTCTTGAGGCTGCCATATCTCGCTTCGCTGCTGATCGCCTGCACTGGCCCCTGGTTCGCGGTCGTCGCGCAGAATCCGCTCCCGTCCTGCTCCACGGCCCCAGCTGCGTCCGCTCCCTGCGTCGACAAAGTCGATCCGCCGAACTGGTTCGTCAGCCTTCCCTCCCCCATGCTTTTGCTCCACGGCCAGGGCCTGACCGGGGCTAAGTTTTCCGTCACCGGCCACGGCATATTGCTTACGCGCTCACAGATTTCGGGCAATGGCCACTACGCCTTTCTCTGGCTCGCAACGGAACGCTCCGCCGCGCAGCGCCTTTTAATTCAAGTCGTCACCCCCCGGGGGACGACCGCTATCCCGTTTTCTCTGGATCGCCGCACCCCTGCGCCCCACGCCGGCTTCTCCGCGTCTGACGTGATGTACCTCATCATGACGGACCGCTTTGCCGACGGCGACACGGCCAACGACCCCCAGCCTGCGCAGCGCGATTTCCCGCGCGGATGGCATGGCGGCGACTTCCGTGGCATCGCGCAGCATCTCGACTACCTGCAGGACCTCGGCGTCACCACGCTCTGGACCACCCCCGTTTACGACAACGACGGAGGCGAACAGGCATACCACGGCTACAGCGCCACCGATCTCTATCGCACCGATCCCCACTTTGGCACGCTCGCCGATCTGCGCACCCTGGTGGACGATCTTCATCAGCGCGGCATGAAGTACGTTCTCGACACCGTTCCCAATCACGTGGGTGCCGCCCATCCCTGGGCCGTCGATCCGCCTGCGCCCGACTGGTTCCACGGCACACGTGAGCATCACCTCATGTCCAGCGATCGCCATTTCTCCTCGCTCATCGATCCCCATGCCACACCTGACGAAACCCGCGACGTTACGGAGGGCTGGTTCGCTAACGTTCTCCCCGATCTCAACCAGGAGAATCCTCTCGTCCGGCAGTATCTGATCCAAAACGTCGTCTGGTGGATCGAAAGCACAGGCGCCGACGGCCTTCGCTACGACACCTTCCCCTACGTCGGCCGAGCCTTCTGGCAATCTCTCGACAGCGAGTTGCAGACGCTCTACCCACGCCTCACTACTGTGGGTGAAGTCTTCAACAGCGACCCTGTCATCACTTCGTTCTTTGCCGGTGGCGCCACGCATCAGGGAATCGATACCCTCCTCAGCACGCCCTTCGACTTCCCCGTCTACTTCGCCATCCGCGGCGCGCTGGCCCACCATAATGCGACCTCCAGCGTTGTTCCGAAGCATGAGGGCTTCACGCTCCTCGAAGACGTGCTCCGTCAGGACTGGCTCTACCCTCACCCCGAGCGCCTCGTCATCTTTCTCGGCAATCACGACACCACGCGCTTCCTGTCGCAGCCAGGCGCGACTGTGCCCGATCTCAAGCTCGCCTTCACTCTGCTGGCTACGCTTCGCGGCATGCCGCAGATTTACTCCGGAGACGAGATCGCGATGCGCGGCGGCAATGATCCCGATAACCGTCGCGACTTTCCCGGCGGCTTCTCCGGCGATCCGCAGGACGCGTTCACCGCGGCGGGCCGCACTTCCGAGCAGGCCGACGTGTTCGACTGGGCTGCGTCGCTGTTCCGCTTTCGCCACGATCACGCCGTCCTGTCCGATGGCCTTCAGCAGGATCTTCTCGTCGATCCCTCAGTCTTCGTCTACGCGCGAGCAGCAAGCCTCACTGAGGGCTGCTCCGCCGGCAGTGGCGAACATCTCATGATCGCTGTCAACAGCGCCGATCAGCCTCGCCACCTCACGCTCTCCCTCGATGGCACCGCACTCCAGGGCTGCTCCAGCTTTACCGCGGCGCTCGGATCTTCCGCCGCCGTCCATGCTTCCGGCTCGCAACTCACTCTCTCGATCCCGTCTCAGCAGGCCGTCGTCTTCGAAGCAAAGTAAGCGCGTCCCACCACGCGCTTTACCGTTGACTTATATTGGTGCCGTCGCATGATTACCATGCTCCGGCATTTCCGTGCCCTCCTGCATTGCCCGCACCTTCGCCTCGCCGCATTGCTGGCGCCCGTTTCGTTTCTGGTTCCTCTGTCGCTTCACGCTCTCGGCGAGCCCCGTTACGTGCAGGTCCAGCAAACGCCAGGCTCTTTCGCGCTCGCGCACAACGGCGCAGCCGCGCAGATATGCTTCGATCCCGCTGACTGGCCCGGAGTCCTGCGCGCCGCCTACGACCTTCAGGACGACGTCCTCCGCGTCACCGGCCTCGCCTCAGGCTTCTGCGACTCGACGAAAAACCCCCGCGGCGATCTGGTATTGATCGGCTCCATCGGCCACAGCGCCCTGATCGACCGCCTCATCCGGTCCGGCAAAATCGATGTCTCCGGAATTCGCGGCCAATGGGAAGCCACGCTCACCCAGGTCGTCGACCATCCTCTTCCGGGTGTTGCGCGCGCGCTCGTCATCGCCGGCAGTGACAAACGCGGCACAATCTACGGCATCTACGATCTGTCGGAGAACATTGGCGTCTCGCCCTGGTACTGGTGGGCCGACGTTCCTGCCGCCCACCATGATGCGCTCTACATCCGGCCCGGCCGCTGGATCGTCCCCGCTCCAGCCGTTAAGTATCGCGGCATCTTCCTCAACGACGAGGCACCTTCGCTCACCGGTTGGGTCACCGAGAAGTTCGGCGGCTACAACCACGAGTTCTACACCAAAGTCTTCGAGTTGCTCCTTCGCCTGCGCGCCAACTACCTCTGGCCCGCCATGTGGAACAACTCGTTCGCTGTCGACGATCCCCTCAATGCGCAGCTCGCCGACGAATACGGCATCGTCATGGGCACCTCGCACGAGGAACCCATGATGTGCGCCGAAAAGGAGTGGAAGCCTTTCGACGGCCCCTGGAACTACATCACGAACCAGCAGCGCATCGACGATCATTGGCGTGCCTGCATGGAGCGCGACAAGCATTATGAGGAAGTCGTGACCCTCGGTATGCGCGGAGCCAATGACACGCCCATGTCTGTCGACGCCAACACGCAGCTGCTCGAGAAAATCGTCTCCGATCAGCGCAAGATCCTCGCCGAGACCATCAATCCCGATGTGACGCAGGTCCCCCAAGCCTGGGCGCTCTACAAGGAAGTCCAGACATACTACGAGAAAGGCATGCGCGTTCCTGACGACGTTACGTTGCTCTGGAGCGACGACAACTGGGGCAACCTGCGCCGCCTGCCAACGCCCGAAGAACGCAAGCGCTCCGGCGGCGCGGGCATCTACTACCACTTCGACTACGTCGGCGCGCCGCGCTCCTACAAATGGCTGCTCACCTATTCCATCACCAGGATCTGGGAGCAGATGAACCTCGCCTGGCAGTACGGCGCCACGCGCATCTGGGTTGTCAACGTTGGCGACCTCAAGCCCATGGAATTTCCCATCGAGTTTTTTCTCACCATGGCGCGCGATCCTGCGCATTTCAACGCCGGCGATCTGCAGCGGTTCACGCGCGACTGGGCTGCACGCGAGTTCGGCCCCGAGCACGCTGCTGAGATCGCAGACCTGCTCTCCGCCTATACGAAATACAACGGCCGCCGCAAACCCGAGCAACTCGATCCCGACACGTTCAGCCTGCTCAATTATCACGAGGCCGATCGCGTCTTCGTCAACTGGCAGTCACTCGTCGAGCGCGCAGAAGCAGTCAACGAACAATTGGCGCCGCAATACCGTGAAGCATTCTTCGAGTTAGTCCTCTACCCGCTCAAAGCGTCAGCCATCGTAAACGAGCTCTACATCTCCGCGGGCCGCAACCATCTCTACGCAATGCAGGGCCGCGTCAGCACCAACAATCTCGCCGATCAGGCCCGGGCGCTCTTCGCCGAAGACGCGGCTCTCAGCGATGAGTACAACCTCAAACTCGCCGGCGGCAAGTGGGCCCATATGATGGATCAGACCCACGTCGGTTACACCTTCTGGAATGAGCCGCCCGTCAACGCGATGCCCGCCGTTCAGTGGGTACAGCCGCTTACTGGCCCACACATGGCCGTCGCTGTTGAGGGTATTCCGGTCGCCGCAGACGCGATGCTCCCGCCGCTCACACTCCCCGCATTCGACGCGCTGAATCAGCAAACTCGCACGATCGACGTCTTCAACCGTGGTGATCAGCCGTTCCTCTTTACCGCCACCGCAAACCAGCCCTGGATTCACATCGCTCCCGCTTCAGGCTCCGTCGCAAATGAACAGCAACTCGTCGTCACCATCGACTGGGCCGCTACGCCCAACGGCTCGAGCTTTGGCGACATAGCCATTCGGGAGAAAGACGGTCCCATTGTCAACGTGCGCGTCCACGCCAAAAGTCCGGGTATTGTCACTCGCGACACGCTCGACGGCTTCTACGAGGGGAACCACTTCGTCTCCATCGAAGCCGCACACTTCACCGACAACACCGCCGCCGGCGATGCGCGCTGGGTCGAGATTCCCGGCTACGGCGAAACGCTCTCCGCGATGACCATCCTTCCCGTGACTACCCCGAGCCTCGAACCGCCGCAAGCTACGCCCACCCTTGACTACCGGATGTACCTCAGCGATTTCGGCCCCTGCACGATCGAGGCGCGCCTGGCACCCACGCTGAACCTGGTCCCCGGCCGCGGCCTGCGATACGCCGTCTCGTTCGACGGTGATGCGCCGCAGATCGTCGACGCGCTCTCCGACAACTCGCAGCATGCCTGGGAAATCGCCGTCAGCGACGGAGTTCGCAAAGTCGTTACGCCCTGCTCCGTCGCTGGGCCCGGCTACCATACGCTGCACATCCGCATGATCGATCCTGGCGTCGTCCTCGAAAAGCTGGTGGTCGCGTTCCGCGACCCCGACCTGTTCTACCCGCGTCACTTCAAAAACGAGGAAACCGCGGCTCCGCCCAGCTATCTGGGTCCACCCGAGAGCTACCACCGAATCGCCGCATCGGCTTCAGCCGCGCAAAGACCTGCTCCTTAGCAAGTCTCCAGCCGAAGGGGTTCACGGCTCGTGCCGTTCTCCGTCACAGCGATCCGCGGTGCGTAAAGAAGTAAATGGCCAGCGCAAAACCCAGCACGATGATGATGGGGCGCAGCACGCGGTCGCTGATCCTCCGCGCGTTGCGTGCGCCCGTGTAGCCGCCCACTGCGCACGCCATCATCATCAGCCAGCAGAAGCGCCACTCGATCGCGCCGCCCGCGATGAATGTGATCACGGCTACCCCGTTCGCGGTCGTCGTAATCACCGTCTTAAGCGCGTTGATTTCCGCAATTTTCTCCACGCCGCACAGCGCCAGAGCGCTCATCGTCAGTAATCCCGCGCCCGCGCCGAAGTAGCCGATGTAGTACGTGATCGCCAGCAACGCGGCCAGCAGCGGCACCAGCGCTACCGGATGCCGGTGCTCCGGATGCGCCTCGTGATCCGCGATCCGGCGCATCATCCGCCTGCGTATCGGCCCGCTCAGGGCAAAGCTCGTCGAACCCAGCAGAAACAGATACGGCACCAGCCGCAGAAACGAACTCTGGCTCCCGCGCAGCAGCGTCAGCGCGCCCAGCAATCCCCCGATCAGCGCCACGATGCCCACCGGAATCACCAGCCGGTGGTTCTTCCTCAGATCCTCGCGATATCCGGCAATCGATGTGAACTGCCCCGGCCAGAGCGCCACCGTTCCCGTCGCATTCGCCTGAATTGGTAACAAACCCGCCTTGAGCAATGAGGGAAAGACGAGAAATCCGCCGCCGCCCGCGACGGAATTCACCAGCCCACCGAGCAGCGCCGCAAACGATAAGAAGATGTAGTGAAAAATCGTCGGATGCACGATTCCGATTGTATTGGCTCGACGCTGAGAGCCCCACCTCTGCACGATGTTCGCAGAGACGAAACTCCGTAAAGCCCTCGTCTATTGCCAGCTCGGCTGTGGCGTCGCTGCCATCAGGTTCCGCGTATATTCTTCGCGCGGGCTCTCGCACACCGCATCGCGGCTGCCCATCTCCACGAGCTTGCCACCCCGCAGCACCGCGATCTTTGTCGATAAGTACCGCACCAATGGCATCGAGTGGGAAATAAACAAATACGTCAACCCGAAATCCCGCTGCAAATCACGCAGCAGATTCACGATCTGGGCGCCAACGCTCACGTCCAGCGCCGACACGGGCTCATCGAGCACCAGCAGCTCCGGCCGCAGAGCCAGCGCGCGCGCGATGCTGATGCGCTGCCGCTGCCCACCCGAGAACTCATGCGGGTAGCGGCGCAGCGCGCTCGCATCCAGGCCCACCTGTCCGAGCAATTCCTCACATCGCCGCCGCCGGGTTTCTCTCGTGAGTCGCTCGTGGATCGCCAGCGGCTCCGTCACAATCTCCTCGACGCGCATCCGCGGATTCAGCGCCGCATACGGATCCTGAAACACCGGCTGCATTCGCCGCCGCAGCCCGCGCAGCTTTGCCTGCGCCACGCCCGTCATGGGCTGCCCATCGAAAACCACCGTTCCAGACGTCGGCTCCACCAGCCCCAGAGCCATGCGCGCAATCGTGCTTTTGCCTGAGCCCGACTCGCCCACCAGCCCCAGCGTCTCACCGCGCTCCAGTGCAAACGACACGCCATCCACCACGTGCACCGCGCCGTATCGCTTCGACAGCCCCTTTGCTTCCAACAGCGGCATAAGAGCAAATTAGCACCCCGCCGAGCCAGTAAAATAGGAAAAGAGCCGATCCCTTGCAGCATCTCCTCGACAAACTGAATCCGCAGCAGCGCGAAGGCGTCGAAGCCGTCGATGGGCCCGTCCTCATCCTCGCCGGAGCCGGCTCCGGCAAAACACGCGTCATCACCCATCGCATCGCCTACCTCATCGACCAGCGCGGCGTGGCGCCCGACTCCATCCTTGCCGTCACCTTCACCAACAAGGCCGCCGCCGAGATGGCCGTGCGCGTCGACAAGCTCATCGGGCACAACTCGCTCGCGAAGCCCCTCATCTCCACCTTCCACTCCTTCTGTGTGCGCCTCCTGCGCCGCGACATCGAAGTCCTGCGCATCGGCAACGAGGGCCTCACCCGAAATTTCGCTATCTACGACGAGGCCGATCAGCAGGCCACGGTCAAGACGGTCATGCGCCGCATGGGTCTCGACGACAAGCAGCTCACGCCACGCGTCGTCCTCTCGAAAATCTCCTGGGCAAAGAACCACATGATCGATCCCCAGGAGTTCTATCTGCAGTCTTCCGATCCCACCAGCGAGCGCGTCGCCCACATCTTCGAGGGCTACCGCGCCGAGCTGCGCAAGGCCAACGCTCTGGACTTCGACGATCTCCTCCTCGAAGCCGTACGTGTCCTTAAAGTCTCCGCCGAGACCCGCGAGCGCTACCATCGCCGCTACCGCTATCTCCTCATTGACGAGTACCAGGACACGAACCGCCCTCAGTACGAGCTCATGAAGCTCCTCGGCGGCGAGCACCAGAACGTCTGCGTCGTCGGCGACGAGGACCAGAGCATCTACTCCTGGCGCGGCGCCGACATCCGCAACATCCTCGAGTTCGAGAAGGATTTCCCCGGAGCCAAAACCGTCCGCCTCGAGCAGAACTACCGCTCCACGCAGATCATTCTCGAGGCCGCCTCCGCCGTCGTGGCCCGCAACGCCATGCGCAAAGGTAAGCGCCTCTGGACCTCGCGCGAGGGCGGATCGCTCATCGGCTACTATGAAGCCCCCGACGGCGAAAACGAAGCCCTCTTCATCGCCGACAGCATCCAGAAATACCTGCGCAAGGCCGCCGAAGATCAGGCCGAGCCGAAGTGCGCGGTCCTCTACCGCACCAACTCGCAGTCCCGCCTCGTGGAAGAAGCCATGCGCCGTTACGGCATCGCCTACACCATGGTCGGCGGCTTTTCGTTCTACGAGCGCGCCGAGATCAAAGACCTCCTCAGCTATCTCAAGCTCGTGCAGAACCCGCACGACTCTATCGCTCTGCAACGCTGCGTCAATACACCGGCGCGCGGCATCGGAAAATCCACCCTCGAGACGCTGGAGCGCATCGCGCTCGAAACCGGTTCCAGCCTCTGGACCGGCATCGAGCGCGCCCTCGACGGCAAATTTCTGCCCTCTCGCGCCCTCTCCGCGCTCGACGGTTTCCGGCGCCTCATCGCCGACGCCCGCGCCATGCTCGGATCGGAACCGGGAGCCGGCTTCGCCGAGAAGCTCGCTGCCGATGTCGCCGCCGCCGACCTCCCCGCCGTTGCTGCCGCTTACGATGCCGACACCAGCTTCGACTTCGGCGCGCAGGCCACGCTCCCCCTCACCCGGAACGACCGCCGTGATAACAGCAGTTCGGAAGACGGCAGCACTCAGGATCCGGCTACGTTCAGCATCTTCGGCGAAGAGCCGCAGATTCCCCACGCCGCCGCGCAGGCAACGTCCCCATCGGAACCTGAAGCAGTTCCCGGCTTCCGCGCTCCTGGCGATGCCGCCACGCTGCCTGAGCTCATCAAGTTCCTCATCGACCGCACCGGCTACATCCGCTCGCTCGAAGAAGAGGGCACGCCCGAAGCCTTCTCCCGCATTGAAAACCTGAAGGAACTTGCCAACGCCGCGCAGGACGCGCAGGAGCGCGGCGAAACCCTCGCCGAATTCCTCGACCACGCCGCGCTCGTCAGCGACGCCGACCAGTACGACCCCGAAGCGCGCGTCACGCTCATGACCCTCCACGCCGCCAAAGGCCTTGAATTTCCCCTCGTCGTCCTCGCCGGCATGGAAGAAGGCCTCTTCCCGCACTCGCGCACCCTCAGCGATCCGCCGCAGATGGAAGAAGAGCGCCGCCTCTGCTACGTCGGCCTCACCCGCGCCATGGATTCGCTCATCGTCACCCGCGCCCGCTACCGCCGCCGCTACGGCAACGACATGCCCGAGCCCACCATCCCCTCACGCTTTCTCGAGGAGATCCCGCCGCATCTGCTCGAAGACCTCAGCGGCAGCCGCAATCGCGCCACATCCTGGGGAGGCTATGCCGCCGCGACGACTGACACTCCCTCCCGGTTTGGCAACCGCGACCGTGACGAATTCAGCTCCCGTCACTACTCCTACGAGGACGAAGACCAGAGCGCCTCACCGAGCAACGATCCGGTAGGCCAGCCGCGCCGCCCCGATTTTTCCTCGCGCGGCCGCCTCGCCAATCCGCCCTCCGGTAACCGCACTGCGCCTCCCGCCAAAGCCGATTCCGTCGACAACATCGCCCGCTTTTTCTCCGGCCGCGGCAGCGTCCCCGCCAAATCCGAGCGCCCCAAACTCGACGTCCCCGAACCCACCGGATCTCGCGGATTCAAAAGCGGTCAGCGCGTGCGCCACCCCAAATATGGCGAGGGTATCGTTTTCCGGCGCGAAGGAGACGGAGAAGACGCGAAGATTACGGTACAATTTTCAGGATTCGGATTAAAAAAGCTGGTCGAGAAATTCGCCCAGCTCGAGCGCCTCTGAGCAGGCCCCAACCCTTCCGAAAAGGATTCTCATGGCAAATACCAAGTCCACCACCGACAAGATCGAACGCAAAAAGCTGAAACGCGCGGCCCGCAAAAAGGCCGCCCCCAAACCGAAGCGCACCGTACCGCGCGGCTCCGCCAAAAAGAAGGTCAGGAAGCTCGCCCGCGGACAGAGCAAGCGCTAAATCACTTCTCTCGCAGGGCTGTCGAAATCCCTTTTCGACAGCCTTGCCAACCACGTACACTCCCCTTAATCCCATTCCTCCTTGCCAGGAGCCCTCGTTGCCGGATCACCCGGTGCAACCAGACCGTTCTCAAACGACCCGCTCCGGGTCGCAGCTCCTCGCGTGTAAGTCCATCGACAAGCTCATCGCTGACTCTGAGCGCCCCGAGCACGCGCTCAAGAAAACTCTCGGTCCTGTCTCCCTCACCGCCCTCGGCATCGGCGCCGTCATCGGCTCCGGCATCTTTACCGTCATCGGCACGGCCATATCCGGCGAAAAGTTCGACACCTCCTCGATCTTCAACACGCCGCTGCTCGACTACCTCATTCACCACCACGCGCTCGTCGGCCGCCCCGGCGCCGGCCCCGCGCTCGCGCTCTCGCTCGTGCTCGTCGCCATTGTCTGCGCCTTCACCGGCCTCTGCTACGCCGAACTGGCGTCGATGATCCCCATCGCCGGCTCCGCTTACACCTACACCTACGCCACGATGGGCGAGCTGATCGCCTGGATCATCGGCTGGGACCTCATCCTTGAGTACGCCTTCTCCAACATGGCCGTCAGCGTGGGCTTTGCCGAGCACATGGTTGATCTGCTCGACTGGTTCGGCATTCACCCTTCCCTGCGCTGGATCTCGCCCGCTTACCTGCCCAGCGGCCTGCAGGATCTCGCCGGCAACAACCTCTACAACCCCGGCTGGCACTTCGGATTTAACCTTCCCGCATTCCTCATCGTCATGCTGCTCACGGTTATCCTCGTGCGTGGCATCCGCGAGTCGGCTGAGACTAACAACGTCATGGTGCTGCTCAAGATTGCCGCCATCCTCATCTTCGTCGCGGCCGGGGCACACTTCGTGAAGCCCACCCACTGGCATCCCTTCTATCCCAACGGATGGTCGGGCGTTCTCACCGGCGGCTCCATCATCTTCTTCACCTATATCGGATTCGATTCCGTCTCTACAGCCGCCGAAGAGTGCAAGCACCCGCAGCGCGACGTACCCATCGGCATTATCGCTACGCTCATCGTCTGCACCGTGCTCTATATCGGTGTCGCCGTAGTCCTCACCGGCATCACGAAGTGGAACGTGATGATCGACGACGCTGCGCCCGTCGTCAATTCGCTTAAGCGCCTCTACCTTGCCCACCCCACGGCGACGCTCCACTGGGTCCGCCTCGCGGTTCTCATCGGAGCCATCCTGGGCATGATCTCCTCGATCCTCGTCTTCCAGATCGGCCAGGCACGCGTGTGGTTTTCCATGTCGCGCGATCGTCTGCTGCCCAGCGTCTTTTCCCACGTTCATCCGCGCTTTCGCACGCCGGCCGTCGCCACCTGGGTTGCGGGCTTTGTGGTCGGATTGCCTGCCGGCCTGCTCGACATCGGCACGTTCTCCGACCTTTCCAACATCGGCACGCTTTTCGCTTTCGTCCTCGTATCTGCCGGCGTGCTCATCCTGCGCTATAAAGATCCCACCCGCCACCGCGGTTTTCGCGCGCCTTTTGGACCGATCTTCCCCGTCCTCAGCATTTGCTTCTGCATCCTGCTCATGGCGGGGTTGCCGATCATGACCTGGCTGCGCTTCTTCATCTGGCTCGCCATCGGCCTCGTCATCTACTTCACGTACTCACGCCACCGCAGCGAGTTTGCCAAATCACGTTAGCCTCAGAGCGCTGAGTACCTTTACCTGACGTCTCCTGCTCAGCGTCTTGCGTCATGAGCTTTTCCACCATAAGGTAGCGGCGCCCCGCAATTTCGCGAGGCACCGCTCCACTCCACTGCCGTCCTACAGTCTCCAGTCCCTGGCCCCTAGGCGTTTCTCGCTAACCGTGTCTTTCGACCAACCCTTTGCTGGCTTGCCGCTTCCCACAAAAACCATCCTGTCACCACCCACACCGGCAGAAAGAACGCCGGTGCCCAGGGCTGTAGCAGAATCAACAAAACCACCGTCAGCGCCCAGTTCCACTTCCGCGCAAACAGCGGCCCGGCCATCAGCATGGCGTACTGGTACCACGCCAGCGGAGATGCCAGCATTCCGACGCTCAGCGCCACCCCGCTCGTCACTCTCAGAGACGGCCGCTTCCACGCCACAACGACGATCGCCGCCGCCAGCAGCGCTGCGGCCAGGACCTCGCCCACCCGCGCGTGGCCCGCCCGTGTTGCGAAACCGATGATCGAAACCTCGTTCGGAAAGAACCAGTGTGGATCGCTCGCCACGGCGCGCACCCACTCACGATAGATTTCCGGCCCATAGAGTGCCAGCGGCAGCGCGCACAGTGCCGCCGCCACGCCCGCCGCTACCGCGCTTGCCTTCCATCGTCCGCAAAATACCAGCAGCAGAGGCCACAGCGCATAATTCGGCTTCGCCGCCACCAGGACGCCCAGAGCGATCCCCGCCGACAGGTCCCGATTGCGCTCCAGCAGCGCCCACCCCGCCACCGCCAGCACGATCATCAGCGCGTAATCCTGCCCGAGCCAGAGTGTGTTAAATACGGCCCGCGCCAGCAGAAACCAAAGGATCTGCCTGTGCTGCACGTGCGCGCGATTCGCTCCCACCAACATCGCCGCGGCCCCGATCATCAGCAGCGCCGACAAAAACGTCCAGATGCGCACAGTCGCATCTACGCTCACCGACGCGAACGCCTCGAAGAATGGCAGCAGCGCCGGCGGGCTCAGATTCAGATCGACCACAGTCCCAGGATGGCCGTTCAACTGAAACGTCCACGTCAGCGGATACACCGCGTAAGGATTCAGCCCGTGCGCTGCCGCCCAGCCCGAAGCCCAGAACGACCCCAGCACCTTGTATCCGTATTGCGCGTGCTCGCCGAACGACGGCAGATAGACAAACGCTGCGCCGAGCAAAACTGCGCTCGCCGCCGCCCACGTGAGCCACACGCCGGGCCGCGGCCGTTCCGTCTGCGCTGTGTCGATTTGTGCCTCTGCCTCGCTCGTCATGTCCCGCCGCCGATCAAGGCGCATGGTATCAAACCGTGCCGTAATCTCTCTGCCTTTCGCCCCCGGCTGATCCCTCCCCCTGCGCCCTGTACCCTGTTTCTATGGGCCGCACTCTTATCTTCCTCGGCATCGGCCTCTTCGCTATAGGCTCCGCTCTTTTGCTGCTGCAGAAGATCGGGATGCCGATCGGCCGTCTCCCTGGCGATTTCACCTGGCGCGCACGCGGCACATCCGTTTACTTCCCGTTCGGAACCTCGATCTTTCTCAGCGTTGTTTTCTCGATCGTGTTCTACGTCATCGCGCGCCTGCGTAAGTAGCGAGCCGCAGATCTATTCGGGCAGATAGTAACGCCGCGCCAGCTCCGCAAACGCTCGCGCCTGCGCCGCCGCCCAATCCTCGTCGCGACCCAGTTCGCGCGCTACAATTTTGGCCACTCGCGGAGCCGCTCTCACCGCCGCGCGCGCATCCACCAGCAGCGCCCGCGTCCTGCGCGACAAAACATCCTCGACAGTCCGCGCCCACTCGGCCCGGACCGCATGGACCGCCTGCGCCATCGTGTACGGCATCTCCGGATCCATCCTCTCCGCCAGGTCCGCATTCTCCGTCATCAGCGCCCGCACCTCCGCGGCGTCGCTGCCGTACTCGGCCAGATTCCCGCCGTCCGCCTTGTTGCCCTCCGTCGCTCCATGCAGCCGCAGCGACTCCGTTCTGCATGGCGCCGCGGTCAGCATTTTTTGCGCGGTTGCGAAATCAAGCGCATCCTCGGCCATCTTCCGATACGTCGTCCATTTCCCGCCGGTCACCGAAATCAGCCCGCTCGCCGACGCCCGAATCGCGTGTTCCCGCGACAGCCGCGACGTCGCTGCGCCCTTACCGCTCACCAGAGGACGCAACCCCGAATACACCGCGACGATGTCGCCGTGTTCCACGGGTCTCTCGAGATACCGCGCTACCGTTTCCAACAGGTAATCGATTTCGCCTCCGGTGTGTCCCGGTTCCATCGCCGCTCTCGCCACCGGCACGTCGGTCGTCCCAATCACTATGCGGCCCTCCCATGGAACGGCGAAAATCACCCGCCCATCCGGGGTCTTCGGGACAATCATCGCCGACTTTCCGCCCAGCGCTTCCGCGCGCACCACGATGTGGGTTCCGCGACTGAGCGCCAGCGTCGGCGCTGCTTGCGCTTCGTCCATCCGACGCACTTCGTCGCTGAAGATTCCGGCGGCGTTGATCACCGTTTTGGCCCGAACCGTCGACGCGGCGCCGGTTTCCACATCGCGCACCTCGGCCCCGGCCACGCGGCCGCTTTCGTAAAGCAGCCCTTCGCACCCCGCATAGTTGACTACCACCGCGCCGTGATCGCTTGCCGTTCGCGCTAGGGCCAGCGCCAGCCGCGCATCGTTGAACTGCGCATCCCAGTACGCGACCCCGCCCCGCAGTCCCGCCCGCGCCAGGCCTGGAACCAGTTCCGCCGCGCCCTGCGCGCCCAGCATCCGCGTCGGCCCCAGCGTCGCCCGCCCCGCCATCCTGTCGTAGAGCTTCAGCCCTGCCCCGTAGTACGGCAGTTGCCAGCGCCGGTATACCGGCAGAACGAACTCCAGCGGACGCGCCAGATGCGGCGCGGCCCGCAGCATCGTCGCCCGCTCCCGCAGGGCCTCGCGCACCAGATGGATTTGCCCTGTTGCCAGGTAGCGCACGCCTCCGTGCGCCAGCTTTGTAGCGCGGCTCGACGTGGCCTGTGCGAAATCCCCTGCCTCCACCAGCGCAGTCCGGTAACCGCGCGTCGCCGCATCCACAGCGATGCCCAGGCCCGTCGCGCCGCCCCCGATCACAAGGACGTCAAAGCGATCTTCGAGCGAGGCGAACAGCGCGCTGCGATTCTGAGTCATCGCTTCGATTCGATGCGATTAGCGGCTCGCGATGCCGGTCTGCTCCAGCGCCCGACGCCGCGCCGGCAGGAATGGGTGAATCAGCGTTTGATACGCGCCCCCTCCCAGAGCTCCTCCAAGCAGCGGCCCAGCGATCGGTACCCACCAGTAGCTCGCCGGCGACGGAAACGCCGCGCTCCCCCATCCTGCCCCCCAGCAGAACAGCCGCGGCCCCAGATCGCGGGCGGGATTGATGGCCCACGCCTCCAGGTACCCCATCGACGCGCCAATCAGCGCCACCAGGAACCCGATCATGAGCGCTCCGAAATTCGCGCCCGGAGCCATCTCGTTGTACTGTTCCGTGATCGCGAAGATGCCGAAGATCAGGAACGCGGTCAGCACAATCTCGTCGCTGAACGCGTGCATGACTGTGATGCCCGCCGCGGGATGCGTGAAGAACACCCCGGCGCCGCCGCCGGCAGCGCGCGTCATCGCGTGTGCTGCGTTCCATGCATCGATCACCGGCTCATACAACCGGTACACGATTACCGCTCCCAGCAGGCCTCCCAGCGTCTGCGCCGCGCAGTACGGCAGCACTTTCTTCCATGAGAATTTCCGGTACAGCGCCAGCGCAAGCGTCACTGCGGGATTCGCATGGCACCCGCTCACCGCGCCCGTCGTATAGATCGCCATGGTCACTGCCAGTCCCCACGCGACGCACACGCCCCAGTACGCATGCTGATACGGGCTCGGATCGTACAGCCCGTACATCGCCGCCACCGAATCGCCAAAAGCGATGATGATCAGCACCGCCACCGTTTCCGAGATCAGTTCCCCGGCAAATTCTCTGGTCATCGCAACCCTCGCGACCTTCGCGCACAACGATACCACCCCACAACGGCATCCCAGCGCGCCGTATCGGCTTTCATCCGGAATTGCCATGCGCCCGCGCGCCTTTCCGCTCTATACTTCGTGCATGCAAGTGGAGACCCTCGCCCAGGAGGCTCCGCAACCACAGTTCACCCCGCTCGGTGCGAGTCTCAAAGTCCTTCTCGTCTGGCCGCGCTTCCCCCCCTCGTTCTGGGGATTCGAGGGCCTCCTCGACATGATCCCCGAAGACTCTGCTTCGCCCCCTCTGGGGCTGATCACCGTGGCCGCGCTGTGCCCGCCCTCGTGGACGCTGCGCCTGCTCGACCACGCCCTCGAGGAAATTCGAGACGAGGACTATCTCTGGGCCGACCTGATCATGGTGAGCGCCATGCACGCGCAGCGAGCCGACACTGCGGCCATCCTGGCGCGTGCGCGGCAGCTTGGCAGGCGCACCTTCATCGGGGGTCCCTGGGCCAGCAGCGAGCCCGATCTGCTCCACGCCATGGCCGATCACGTACTGGTCGGCGAGGCCGAAGAGGTATTCGCGCGCATTGCGGCGGAGCTCGAAGCCGGAACGGCCCGCTCCCTTTACCGCGTCGACGAGAAGCCCGATGTCTCCTGCAGTCCCATTCCCCGTTACGATCTGCTGCAGCTCGACAAATACACTCTGATGTCGGTGCAGTTCTCGCGCGGCTGCCCCTTTCAGTGCGAGTTCTGCGACATCATCACCATTTACGGCCGAAAGCCGCGCACCAAGTCAC
>DATJTG010000262.1:0-20013 GCA_035503555.1 Acidobacteriaceae bacterium
TGTTCTGGGTGTTCGCCGTGGGCTTTCTCCCCGTGGCGATGGAGATTGCGAACTGGGAGGCGCGGTCGTTTGCAAGCGCGCGGCGCACGGCGGCGATGCTCACCATTCTCTCCACAGTGGCGCTGGGGTCGTGGCTGGCGAATCGGCATCGGGCGCGATCCGCCGTGCTGTATTTCGAAGAATCGGAGCCGGAGGTGATCACGACGCTGGGGCTGAGCGGGATGGTGATGGAGGAGACCGAAAGTTAGGAAGGACCTCACGCGGCACGGAGGATTTCGCGAATCACCGCGACACTCTCCTCAACCGTTCGCCCCGCAGTATCGACGACAAGATGTTCGCGATCCCACGGCTCGTATTCTCTGGACCGCACGTCAGCCCAGGTCGGCAATCGCAGCCCGGATATGTCGGACAGGCGCGATTCCACTCTGCGCTGATGCTCTTCCGGCAACGAGCATATGACTTCGATCTCGACGGCTCTCGCGCCGGCGCGCTGCGCCACGCTCCTCCACGCATCGCGAGTCACAAGCAGCGGATTGACCGAATCCGCAATGACGGTCTGCCCGATGCGGAGGCTATCTTCGGCGACCGCATACGCCACGCGATAGCCAACGTCATCCAAAGGCTCGTTCCTCGCTCCCCGAACCGCCTGTTCGATCGAGTCAATGCGCAGGTGCATGCCTCCGATTTGCCGCGCCAGTTCGCGGGCGATGGCGGTCTTGCCGACTCCGGTTAGCCCTCCGAAAATCACGAGCATGGCGCCATGATGAATCACTCGTCGCAGTTGCCGATTGGTTCTTGCCCCTCCTGTTATCCTTCCCCTACCGCATTTCAGCCATTCCTGAAAGGGCCAAGGTGGGCATGGAAGTTCTGGTGGAACTGGAGCGCGTCTCAAAGGCGTACGAGCAGAAAGCCGCGGTCCGCGAGTTATCGCTGAAGATCGAGGCGGGGACGATGTTCGGTCTGCTTGGACCGAACGGCGCGGGCAAAACGTCGACCATCCGCATGATTGTCGGCATCACGCTGCCGGACGCGGGCAAGGTTTCGCTGTTCAGCAAGCCGTGGGCTAACACTTCGTTGCGGCGCGTGGGCTATCTGCCCGAGGAGCGCGGCCTCTACAAGAAAATGAAGGTACTGGAGCAACTCGTCTTCCTCGGCGAGCTGCGCGGCCTTGGCGCGGCCGAAGCCGCGCGTCGCGCAAAGACCTGGTGCGAACGCATGCAGATCGGCGACTCGCTCGACAAGAAAACCGAAGAGCTGTCGAAAGGCATGCAGCAGAAGATTCAGTTCATCTCCACGCTGCTGCACGATCCTGAGCTCATCATTATGGACGAGCCATTCTCCGGACTCGATCCCGTGAACACGCTGCTGCTGCAGGACACCCTGGTGGAGCTGAAGAAGCAGGGCAACGCGGTGCTCTTCTCCACCCACCGTATGGATCAGGTGGAAAAGCTCTGCGACGCCATCTGTCTCGTCAATCGCGGCGAAGCTGTGCTGAGCGGCGGCATGCGCGAAATCAAGTCGCGCTACGAGCGGAACCACGTGATCATCCAGTACGAAGGCGCGGACGGATTCCTCCAGCATCCCGCCATCGCGGAGTACAAGTCCTATGCGGGGCTCGCGGAGATTCGGCTGAAGCCTCACGCCGATGCACAGGATCTGCTGCGTACGGCCGTGGCGACATCGAAAATCACCAAATTCGAGCTGGTGGAACCATCGCTCGAGGAAATCTTTATCGAGACGGTGGGAGGGCGCGCGGATGCTTAGGAATACGCTGCTGATTGCAAAACGCGAATATCTCGAAAGAGTGCGGAGCCGGGTGTTTCGCATCACCACGATCCTCGTGCCCATCGGCATGGGCGGCATTGCTCTGCTGGGCGGACTCGGCGGCAAGCGCATGGAGGCGGGCCTTCAGAATCTCGCCGTCGTATCGAATAGTCCCGTGCTGGCGCAGCAGGTCAAGGCTTCCCTCGAAAATCGCGAGCACGGACCGAAGTCGGTTCAGGTCTTCGCGCCCGCAACGGACGCCGATTTGTCGCAGCTCAACCAGCGAGTGGCCAACCGCGAAATTCAGGGCTATCTCACCCTCAACACCGTTCCGGGCCAGACGCTGCCGACCGCAACCTGGACTTCCGGCAGTTCGACGGACTTCATCGGCAAAACCCAGATGCAGGGAGCAGTGAGCGACGGACTTGTGCGCCAGGAGCTCCTGACCCGCGGACTGACCGAAGATCAGATCAACGCGCTGACGAAAGAGATCAAGGTCAGCACCAGTCAGGTCAAAAACGGGGTCGTCGTCAAATCGGACACCGAGCGCAGCTTCGCCGGCGCGTACGTGCTGATTCTGGTGCTGTACGGCTCAGTGCTCATTTACGGAATCAATATCGCGCGTTCGGTGGTGGAAGAGAAGACGTCGCGCATCTTCGAAGTGCTGCTGTCCACCGCGTCACCCGACGATCTGATGATGGGCAAGCTGCTGGGCGTGGGTGCGACCGGTCTCACCCAGCTGGCCATCTGGACGGCCCTTGCCGTGGCCGTCGGCGGATCGGCGCTCGCGCAGTCGCAGGGCATTCACGGAATCAGCTCGATGGGACTGACCAATATCGAGCTGCTCTACTTCCCTGTTTTCTTCATTGGCGGCTTCTATCTCTACAGCGCGCTGGCTGCGGCGCTGGGCTCGAGCGTCAGCGCCGAGCAGGAAGTGCAGCAGTTCAGCTTTATCCTCGTTTCGCCCCTCGTCGTGAGCGTGGTGATGATGGTCTACGTGATGCAGAATCCCTCGTCGACCGCCTCGGTCGTAATGTCTCTGCTGCCTCCGTTTACGCCCATCATCATGTACATGCGGATCTGCGCGCAGATGCCGCCGATGTGGCAGGTCTGGCTCTCGATCGCTCTGCTCGCCGCGTCGGTGTGGGGAATGGTGTGGCTCTCGGCGCGCATCTACCGCGTGGGCGTGCTCATGTACGGCAAGCGCGCAACCCTGCCCGAGATGCTCCGCTGGCTGCGGTACAGCTGAACGGCTAGCGGGAGGACGTTCGGATTGCCGGGCTAACCCTGCGCTTCACTCGCCATTCACGCGGCGGCGCGGATTCACCGAATTCGCGGGATCAACCGGAGCGCTGGCGTGGTCGAGACGTTGCACCTTGGGCGCTGCTCCAGCCGCCTCGCCCGGAGCGTTTGGCCGTTCCACCATACGCGGGCGAAGGTTCGTGGGCAGAAAGACGCTGAACACCGTCCCATGCCGATGAGGCGCGACGGAGGACCGAAGGTGAATTTCTCCTCCGTAGCGCAGCACGATCGAGCGTGTCACCCAAAGCCCCAGTCCGGTTCCGCGCTGGCCCTTCGTGGTGAAGAATGGCTCGCCGAGCCGCTGCTGAACCTCCGGAGCGATGCCGCTGCCCGCGTCGCCCACGGTGGTACGGATTCCACGCACCCCTGGATCGGTCCAGCTTTGCGCCGCGCGGACGCGGATGCGCAGACGGCTGCGCGGAGCTGAGGCGTCGACGGCGTTGACGATCAGATTCGAGAAGACCTGACGCATCTCGCCCGGATAAACCATGGCCTGGTCGGCGCAGTCGTATTCACGCTCCACGCGAATCTCTTTCTCAGTAATGCGGCGGCTGTACAGCGAAAGAACCTCTTCGAGCACCGTGTCGATGCGTGTGTTCACGGGACTATTGGTTTCGCGCGAAAAATTCAGAGTTTGGCGGCTGATTTGCGCCACGCGGCTCAGTTCTCGCTGCGCGAGGCCCAGATAGGCGCGGGCGGATTCCGGCAATCCTCGCTCTTCGCCCAGCAGATACAGCAGATTCGTGACGGCCTCGAGAGGATTGTTGATCTCGTGCGCGATCGATGCGGCCAGCCGGCCCAGAGTAATCAGTTTCTGGTTTTCGCGCAGGACTGATGCGGCGCGATCCAGTTCCGTCTGCGCGTGAACTCTCGCAGCCACCGTGTCGCGAAATTTGAACGCGCGCGAAAGAACCGAAGGCAAATGCTCGAGATTATCCGCTGCCAGATAATCCGTCGCGCCCTCGTCGAGCACGCGCAGCGATTCCGATTCCGATGCGTTCCCACCCACCAGGACCACGGGAATCGGCGGTTCCGCATGGCACGCGCGATCCAGCACCTCACCGAGGCTTACACCGGGCAAAGGATTAGGTCCGGCGACAATTACGGCAGCGCCCCGGCGCAGTTCCGCGATCAATTCACGGCGATCGCGAGCGAACTCGAGCACGCAGCCCGGGCGCGCGCGGCGAGCCGCCTCGCGCAATCGCTCCTGCGATACCGCGCCGCCCTCAAGGAGCAGTACTGCCGGATTGGATTCGCCGCTCATCGTTGCTGCCCTCGAATGGCCGCAGGCGGCACACAGCTCCTGGCGCAACTCCGTGTCTGCGTCTGGAAGCATCTGCGCTTCCCGCGTCGACATGCAAGCCTCCGAATTGGTTCAACCTGCAATGCTTCTCGTCACAACCAGGACCCGGCAGGCGGAGAGTTGCAATGTTTCGGAGCCCGGCAGTTCATCGTTCTCTTTCGTCCGTTCTACCAGGTTCGATGACGGGGCATCGACGCAGCGTTGCTTTTTTCGCGCCCGCGCCACCCTGCGCAACTGCTGGAAGCATGAGGATTTGCGCGATTTTTGGTGACTATGGATGCAACGCGGCTCTCTCCAGCCGTACCCTTACCGAGGCGATCTGCGGATTTTTGGCATCCATATCCGGGTATCCTGATCTAAACAGAAGAATTCCGATGACCTTACGGACCCTCAGGAGAATCGTTCCGGCTGTTTGCGCGCTTGCAGTAGCTGCAAGCGCCCGGGCGCAGAGCAATCCCGGAAATTCCGCGGCCAACCCTTATGTGGGCAGCGTGGAGGCCGTGCCGCTGACCCCGGGCGCGCGGCAGCTCTCCCTCGATGACGCCATCAAGCTCGGCATTGAAAACAACCTGGCGTTGACGCTCGCCCATGAGCAGCAAAAAACGGCGGCCGCGGAAAAGCTGGAGCTGGCGAACATCCTGCTTCCCAACATGTCGCTCCATGCCGAGACCGGCGTGCACGAATATAACCTCGAGGCGCTGGGCTTCCACCCCTCCATCCTCGGGGCATTCTCCGGCCTTCTGCCGCCGGGAACGGCGATTCACCTCGTTACGAAGGTGGATGTGACCAACGCGCAGGTCAACTTCTCGCAGGCGCTTTTTAACTGGGCGGGTTATGACGTGTGGCGCGCCGCTCAGGCCGAGCAGAAAGCCTCGTTCTACAACGCGCAATCGTCGCGCGGGCTGGTGGTGCTCAACGTCGGCAATACGTATCTCCAGGCCCTGGCCGCGAAGGCGCAGGCCGATTACGCGCGGTCCCTGCTGAACACCGACCAAACCCTTCTCGACCAGGCACATCAGGAGCATCTTGCGGGAACCGCAGCAAACCTCGATGAGCTCCGAGCGCGCGTCCAGTATCAACAGCAGGCGCAGGCCGTCATCGCGGCCGACGATACCTTCGAGAAGCAAAAGATCGCTCTCAATCGCATGATCGGCCTCGATCCCGAGCAGGCCATCGAGCTGACGGAGTCAGCGCCGTACGCCGAGCTCCAGCCAGTCAGCATTGACGAAGCGCGTTCTGAGGCCTACGCCAGCCGCCAGGATTACCAGATGCTCCGGCAGGAGCTGCGCGCAGCTGAGTTGGAGCGTCACGCCACCACCCACGAGCGCTTCCCCACCCTGTCCTTCGGCGCCAACTGGGGCGTTACAGGCGTCTCCGGCGAGGTCTATCACGAGACCTTTGCCGCGGTTGGAACCCTGAGCGTGCCTCTGTTCCACGAGGCGGAGTTCCGCGGCGATGCCGATGTGGCAGCCGCGCAGCTCGATCAGATCCGCGCGCGCATGCGGGACCTGACCGCGAAGATCGATCAGCAGCTCCGTGACAGCCTCCTCGATCTCCAGACCGCCGAGGAAACCGTGAAAGTGGCGAAGAGCAATGTCGACCTCGCCACCACCGCGCTCGATCAGACCCAGCAGCGCTTCACTGCCGGCATCGCGGATAACCTGCCCGTGGCGGAGGCACAATCGACGCTGGCCGCAGCGCAGACCCAGTACGTAACCAGCGTGCTCGCTCTCAACCAGGCGCGCCTCGGTCTTGCCCGCAACCTCGGCATCGTCGACACGCAGTACAAGTCGTATCTGCAGGGTGGAACGCCCCCGGCACTGAAGAGCGACAAAGCTGCAGGAATGCCGAAGAGCGGATTCTAAGCGCGCCAATGCGCAATTGCCTCGGTCCTCTTTCCGTCCCGTTCCCTTCCGTTATTGCTCGCCGATTGGCGTTTCCCGCGCGGTGCCGACGTGCAGGCGGACGATCTGCCCCGGCTGCGCAACCACGCGAAATACTGCAACGTCGCCCTTCACCGCGATCGGCGCTGGATCGGAATCCACATGCCAGCCATCCGGCACCTGATGCGCGACCATGAAGACCACGGGCTGCTGGTGGATGTTTTGCAGCAGGTAGGTCTGCTCGGCAACGTCGACGCGCGCATGCTGGACGATGCCGTCCACCTCTTGCGCGGCGATGTGCGACGAACGCAGGACACCCGCGCCATCCAGATGGCACACGTCAGCATTGTCCGCAAACTGGCCGGTGCCGGCGTCCAGTACCTGGCAGTGATCGTCGACGTAAATTTGCTGTGACGGCAAGGATGCGTCGGCAGGCGCGGTTTGCGCGGTGACGGAGTGAGCGGCAGCGAGCAGGACGCAGAGGCCCAGACTCGATCCAAAAGCCAGCGAGAACCCCTTTGTAGTCGTCATGCGCCGGAGTGTAGCACCGGCGCACGAGATGTGTCGCTCTACGCCTTCGCTGGTGAATCCGCCGGCTGCCACAGCTCGACCCGGTTGCCCTCGGGGTCCGTGATCCAGCCGAATTTGCCGAAGTCGTACGAGTCCCGCTTGGGATCGACGGTGACTCCATCGCTTGCGAGTTTCGTCAGGAGAGCGTCGAGGTCGTCGACCTGCAGGTTGATCATGGCGGGCTGAGCTACAGGAAAATACGCGGACTTCTCCGAAAAGAAGGCCAGGGTAATCTTGGCGCGCTCGTGCTCCGCCGGGATAGAGATGAACCCCTGGCTCGCAGCCAGTCCAAGATGCTTCTCATACCAGGCGTAAAGGGCTTTGGGATCGCGCGCGCGGAGAAACACTCCGCCGATTCCGGTGGCTTGCGGCATGTTATGGCTCCTCCTGGAGCAGCTTGGCGAGGGTGATGCGGTGCTTGCGCCCGCGCTTTTGTTCGCGCGGCTCGGGCTCGAGCACGCGTTCCGGCTTCGGCTGGCCGACGCGATCGCGGGCGTTGGCCTTCACGGCTTTCACGGCGGAGAAAGTCTTCTTTTTGGGACGCTTACGAGCCATGGCAGCGGTGCCTGTTAAAGTAGCATTTTTCGGCTGCGCCGTTGTGAAATACTTGAAGGCGAACGCTCTTTTTGAGGAGTCGGGGGCCATGGAAGAACGCGAATTTTTCGACGAAAAATCGGAGACCCGCACGCATAACCTCACCTGCCCGCACTGCGGCCAGTCAGGCGAGTACCAGGTGCGCTGGCTGGTGCGCACGCGCAAGGCCCAGCTGCCCAGGCATGCCGACGAGCGCGATCGCGCGCGTTTCGCCAAGGCCCAGTCGTACATGCTCCGTCAGGACGATCTGCTGGCCTGCACCAACATTCGCTGCCGCAAACGCTTTGAGGTGACCTCGCTGCAGTCGGTCGCGTTCCTGCAATCGGCCTAGGCCGCGCTTGCGCCGCGGCAGCAAAGACGCGGAGCGATGAGGCCGGGCTGGTTGAGGGCCGATCAGCTCAGAACCACCTTGCGAGCGGGTGCGAATCAGCCGTCGAATAGAAGAGCCCGAGTATAGAAATGAGCCACGAGGGGATCGAAATCGTCAGCGCGGATGAGGCGCGGCGCGAACCGGAGCGCGCACTGCCGCGCGAAGCCGTGACCCCCGCCAGGGTCCGCGTGCTGCAGACCACCGGCGAAGGCCTCGAGATCGAGTGGAAAGACGGGCACCGCAGCCGCTGGGGTTTTGCGTGGCTGCGCCTCGCCTGCCCCTGCGCTACGTGCCATGAGGAGCGCGATGCGGAGGGCCGCGAGCCCGGCGTTCCCAAAGCCAGGCCTGCCGCTCTGCTGCCCATGTATCAGGCGCCCGCGCGGCCTGAGTCGTCACAGCCCGTGGGCAACTACGCCATCACCTTCAAGTGGAACGACGGCCACGCCAGCGGCATTTATTCGTGGGACTACCTGCGGCGCCATTGCCAGTGCGAAGAGTGCCGGGCGACCGCCAACCCTCGCTGATCCACGAACCTTCCTAAGCCCTGCCCTTGTGCGCGTCCAGCGCCCCCGCAACGCGCGCGAAGAATCCCGCCAGATCCTCCGACGGCCCTATCGTCAGCCGTCGATACACCTTCAGCAACGGATACACGTGCGAGCCCTCGATATCGAGCGCCGGCATGGCCACATCCTGATCCGGCGCGACCGGCTCCCCGCCGGCCTGACGCGGGTAGACGGCCATAATCCAGTCAGCTGCATAACGGCGGCGGAAGATCTCGCCGAAATATGCGCCCCAGGTTTGGATGGCTTCGTCGAGGTCAGCCTCGGCGACCGGGCTCCGCGCTGCCAGGATCGTTTCGAGCCGCGCGACGGAGTCCGGCGAGTAATCGAGCGTCATTCCGTGGTCATCGGCGGCCAGCCGGACCGCGGCTTCCGCGTGGGCGAGCATCATGGCGTCGAGGGAATTGAAGGCAGCGCCGGAGATTTCAATCATTTTCGGGTCCAGATCACAGGTTACAGGTTCCCGGCGACAGGATGCCGCTGGTGACGGCGACAGGATGCCGTTCGTCCATGTATCTTAAAAGTTTGCCGGGAAATTCTAAGGCACGACCCACGAGTGGCCGTCGAGGCTGTTGGAGGTTTCGTCTGTTGAAGGGTAAGGGAGTTTGCTGGTTGGGAGCGGCGGCGCTGGCTGCCGTGCTGAACCTTGGGGCAGCGGCGCAGGATTCATCGGCGCCGCAGCAGAATCCGCAGAACATCACGCCGCAGCCCACGCAATTGCAGGCAGCTGCACCACTGGCCGACGTCCACTACGACTACCACTGGGAAGTCTACGGCGGCATCGCCTACTCGCATTTTGACGCGGGTCCGAACCTGCTCCAGGGCTCCAACCTCGGGGGCTTCGACGCGCGCGCCGTCCGCGAGCTGAATCGCAGGTGGGGCATTGGCGTGAACGCCCGCGGCTACTACGGCACCAGCGGCGTCGAACCGAACTGCGGCAGTTGCACAGGTAGCGGCTCCAACGCCGGCCCTATCCGCGGGCCGTTCGTCAGCGAGCATATCTTCGCCGCCGGGCCTGAATATCGCCTGGCCGGCAATGAGCATGCCGCCATGATGCTGCACGCCTTTTTTGGCGGTGCCTATGGCGATTTCGAGCACGCGCTGGGCGGCGTCAATCCCGCCTCGCTGGGCCTCTTTTCGAATCAGTTCACCGAGGCAGCGGTCCTGGGTGGATCGATCGATCTGAACCGCTCCCCAAGGCTGGTCTTCCGCATCGCTCCCGATGCGACCCTGACGAACTTCGGCAACAACGGCTTCGAGGAGCAGTTCGCAATTTCGGTGGGCGTGGTTTACCGCATGGGCCACCGATTCGGGCAGACGAAGTAGCCGCCTATCCAGCAGCGCATTTCACGGGGAGGAGCGAGGCTCCTCCCCGTTGTGTTTATGCGCGTTCGAGCGAGGCCATGTCGATCACGAAGCGGTACTTCACGTCCGCTTTCACCACGCGCTCAAATGCCTGATTGATCTGCTGAATCGGAATTACCTCGACATCGGCCACGATGTTCTTCTCGGCGCAGTAGTCGAGCATCTGCTGCGTCTCCGGCATGCCCCCAATGATCGACCCTGAAAAATTGCGGCGTTTGAAAACGAGATTCCCCACATTGATCATGGGCGGCTTGTCCGGCAGCCCCACCTGCGCGTAAGTGGCGTCGCGCTTCAGCGCCTCGAGATACGGGTTGATATCATGCGGCGCTGACACCGTATCGACGATCAAGTCGAAGGAGGACGCCTGCTTCTTCATCGCAGTCGCATCTTTGCTGATGACTACTTCGTCCGCGCCCAGTCGCTTTGCATCCTCGATCTTCGACTCGGACGTGGTGAACTGCACCACGTGCGCCCCGAAGGCGTGCGCGAACTTGAGCGCCATGTGGCCGAGCCCGCCCAGGCCCACGACGCCAACCTTCTTGTTCGGCCCCACCTTCCAGTGCCGCAGCGGCGAGTACGTCGTGATGCCCGCGCAAAGCAGAGGCGCCACGCCAGCCGCGCTCAGACGCGGTGAAACCGTGTGCACGAAGTGATCGTCCACGACAATATTGTTCGAGTAGCCGCCCTGCGTCAGGTCGCCGTAACGATCCTTGGCGCCGTAGGTGAGCGTCACGCCTACCTCGCAGTATTGCTCTTCTCCTGCCTTGCAACTCGGGCAGGCGCGGCACGAATCGACGATGACCCCAACACCGACCAGATCGCCGGCTTTGAAGCGTGTCACGGAAGATCCGACAGCAGAAACGCGGCCCACGATCTCGTGGCCCGGAACCATGGGATAAACGGCATTGCCCCACTCGTTGCGAACCGAGTGGATATCGGAGTGGCAGACTCCACAAAACTGAATGTCGACAGCGACATCGTGATCACGCAGATCGCGACGATTGAATTTGAACGAGGCAAGAGGAGTGGTCGCGCTCTTTGCGGCCCACCCATGGGACTGTGTCATTCGAAACAACCCTCCACTGAAAATATGCAGCGAGATCCCGGAGAGATTCACGTGCAGGGCCCGGCGGGGTTTTTACTGCGTTGGCGGTGCGTTGAGGAACGGATGGTTGAGGCCGCGGACCTGGCGGTTCGGAGCGCCATGGAGATCGAAGACCTCGATCTCATTGGCACCCGCGTGCAGCCACGACGCGGGAAGATAGAGAGCTTTTTGAGGCCCGACATTCCAGAAACGGCCGAGAGGACGGCCGTTGATCCACACTTCGCCCTTGCCCAGCGCGCTGGTATCGAGGTACGTGTCCGCCGGGCGATCCACGTTGAACGTGGCCTGATAAAAGCATGGCCCGGAACACGGCTCAGTGGAATACGCGAGCGACCCCGTCGTGAGCATCGGCAGCGAGACGTTATCCCACCCGGTCACAGGCTTCCCCGCCAGCGTGACGCCGCTGAGCAACCCAACGCGCTCGCCCGGAAGCGCCGGGCCGAAGTTTACGCGGCCGGTGTTCTCCACCAGGATGTCGAGATCGGCGTGCGCGGCTTCGATGTCAAGAGGCAGCGATGTCTGGTTCAGCCGTCGATCGATCGTTCCGGCGAGCTTGCCGTCGAGATAGACCTGCGCGTAGTCATGCACCGCGCCAATCGCCAGATCGCCGGTGACCGGGCCGCTGATCACCTTGCGATACAAGATGTAGCCGTACGCCTGGCCCATCGCTTCCATCGTCATCGGCTGGTCAGAGTGCACCGGCGCGGGCAGGTTATCCCACAGCGAGGCGGCGCGCGTCAGCGGGATCGCGGGCATCGCAGCCAGCGCGGGCGGCGTCGGAACCGGCAGCGGCGTTTTGCCGGTGTCGCGCGCGATCACGTCGCGAAACAGAAAATACTTCGCTGTCGGATGCCCGCTCTCGTCGAGCGCTGCGTCGTAGTCGTAGCTGGTCACGTCCGGCTCATAGTTCCTGCCGTTCGAGTTCGCCCCATTCATCCAGCCAAAGCTCGTCCCGCCGTGGAACATATAAATGCTGACGGAGTAGCCCTGCTTCAGCATCCAGTCCAGATCGTTCGCCTGCTGCTGCGCATCGGTGTGGGCATGGGGCGAGCCCCAGTGATCGAACCAGCCGTCCCAATATTCTGAGTTGAAGAACGGCCCATCCGGCCGCAGCTTCTTCAGAGTTTCAAACCCCTTTTGCGCCTCGCCCGGCCCGAAATTGATGCCCACCGGCAGATCGGGCAGGCTTCCGCGGGGAACTTCTTCGGGTCCATCGGCCGTATAGAGCATGGCCTTCGTGAATCCCGCGTCGACCAGCATTTGCCGAATGTCCTGCATGTAGGCGCGATCGTCGCCGTAGCTGCCGTACTCGTTCTCCACCTGCACGGCGATAATCGGACCGCCGTTGCCGATCTGCAGCGGCGCCACCTCCTGCCCCAGCCGCAGCAGCCACGTGCGCGCCGCGGCCAGGAACTGAGGATTCCGTGAACGCACCACCATATTCGGATCCTTCAGCAGCCAGGACGGGAACCCGCCGAACTCCCATTCTGCGCAGGCATACGGTCCAGGACGCAGGATCACATACAGCCCCTCCTGCTGCGCCTCGCGGATAAACTCCGCCACGTCAAGATTCCCGGAGAAATCGAAGACGCCGGGTTGCGGCTCGTGCGCGTTCCAGAAGACATACGTCGTGACCGCGTTCAGGCCCATCGCCTTCGCCATCTTCAGCCGGTCGCGCCAGTAAGCGCGCGGAATGCGAGCGTAGTGCATCTCCCCGGAGAGGATGCGAAACGGCTTGCCGTTCAGCAGGAACTGGCCGTTTGCGGCAACGAAGGCGCCTTGTTGCGCCCGCGCGGCATGCGAAATGCCAAGCGACAGCAGCGCGGCGGTTGCGGCAAACAAGCAGCGGCGGAGGAAAACAGCTCGGTTCGTGATCATCACCGTGACAGCTTGTGCAGAGAACGGAACAGGAAGCTCCGCGAGCGCTCTTCCCTTTCCGTTTACGGATTATATTTCGCCAGCCAGTCCGAGATTTCCTGAAATACGTTCAGCCGCTGTTCCCAGAGCGTGGGAAAGTGCGGCGACCCGGGATACGTAACCATGCGCACCGTCTTGCCGCGCGCCGCCAGAATCTGAAAGTACTCGATGCCCTGGAACGTCGGCACGCGCCGGTCCGCCTCGCCATGAAGAATCAGCAGCGGCGTCGTGACATTCTTCGCGAAATCGACGGCGGAAAATTTGCTGAAGGCCGACGGGTCTTCATCGGTCCACCGCGCGTCGAAGTCGGTCTGCGGGATATCGCTTGTCCACAGAAACGGCGCCCAGTCCGTGATCCCCGCTCCCTCGATCGCGGCCTTGTAGCGGCCCGTCTGCGTCACGGTCCACGACGTCATGAATCCGCCGGCGCTCCAGCCAAAGATCGCCAGCTTATTCGGATCGGCCCAGCCCTGCGCAATCGCGTAATCCGTCGCGCTGTCCACGTCCTCATAAGCGCGGTCGCCGAAGTGCTGGTAGATGGCCGCGAGAAACTCCGATCCGTAGCCGGTCGATCCTCGATATTGCGGCTGCAGCACCACGTAGCCGAGCCCAGCGATGATCCGCGCCAGCGGATCCAGCGCGAACTCGTCGTTCGCCTCCGGCCCTCCGTGCGGAAGCACGAGAAACTTGCTTTTGTGTCCCTCGATGTAGCCGGCCGGGAACGTCACGATGCCTTCCAGCGCGATGCCCTCCTTGCTGGTCCAGTGCACGTCGCGGACTTCACCCAGCGCAATCTGCGCCAGTTGCGCATCGCCCTCAGTGGTGATCCGTTTCAGATGATCGCCATCCATCACCGCAACGTTACGGGCATGTGCCGGATCGGACACCGTGAACGCCAGTTGCGTGCTCGTGCCTGCGTAGACTGAGCCAATGGGCGCTCCCCCCATGGAGCCGCCAGGCGACTGATAGCGCGGCTTCAGCGCGCCGTCGGCGAACTCGTCCACTTCTGCGTGAACGCCTTTCGAGACCACTGCCCACGTGTGCCCCTGCACGTCGCCTGAGATTGCCAGCACCGTGCCATCGAGCTTCGGCGTGCGATCTTCAGCGGCTCCGCCCGCCACAGGCACCGTAAAGATATGCTCCGGCGTCAGCACGGGCGAGGTTGTTGAGACGACCGCCAGATCCCGTCCTCCGTCCGTCCACACAATGCCCGCGACTGTATTGGGAATCGTCGCGACATGCCTCGCCCCGGAGAACAAGCAGACGTCAATGTCAGTCGAGACGTCATGGTGGCCGATGCGTGGCAGATCCGACAGCGTTGCCACCGATCGTCCATCGTCGCTCCAGGCGAACGCGCCTTCCCCGCCTCCTGTCACGCTGCCCGAGAGGTACTTCAGATTCGGACACCACCACGAGCCGTGGGTACCGTCTGCCTGCACCACATAGAGGCTCGACTCATCCGGTTCCCATACGTGGCGCACATCGTCAAGCGGATCGGGCGGCCGGGGATCGGCCACCAGCGCATAGGCCGTTCCCTGCGGATTCGGCAACGCGGAATCGACACCCCGCGGCAGCAACACGACCGTCGTCGGCACCGGCGCAGCTTTGCCGTCCGCAATGGGGAAGACGGCGAACTGGCTGAGGTGATTCACTTCCCACGAGCCGTAAAGGCTATGCCCGTCTCGCGTGAACCCCATCGGCGTAAAGCCTGAGGGCAGGTCGAGTTTCGTCGCATGCGTGCCATCCGCCTCGATAGTCCACCACTCGCGATGCGTCCCGCCGTGCTCCGCGCCAAAAGTCACCGCATACAGAATGGTTCCATCCGGCGAAACCGCCTCCGCGCCGGCGCTGCGCAGCGTAGCCCAGTCGGCCGCAGTGAAAGGGTGCGTCGCAGGTGTCCCGTTCTGCGCCGGCGCGGAAAGGCCGGCAGCCAGCGCGAACACGGTAGCCAGGGGCAAACAACCAATCCAGTTACAGCGCACAGGGACCTCGCTTTCCATCGACCCGAAGTTGCTGCAAAGCTGCTGGGAATGCTCTAGAAAGACAGAAGAATGCCGTTGAGAAAAGAGAGCAGAGGGCCGGCGAAAATCATAATGACCCTTCCTCCCAGAACGATGAAGACCAGCAGCCCGATGATGCCAATCGAATCGTAGACGCGCAGTACCTTGTAGGGCAGCATGTGACGGATCACATGCGAGCCGTCGAGTGGCGGAAGCGGAATGAGATTGAAGATGAACAGAATGACGTTCAGCGTCACGCTCATGTAAAAAAGGATCGCCAACGGCAACACCGCGCCGCCCCCCGCAATCACCGAAGGATCGAGCGGCGCCCTGCCCGCGAGCATATGCACGATCGAATTGGCCGTCGCGCTGGTTTTAGAAAGGATGACCAGGGCGATAGTCGCTATGAAAGCGACGAGCATATTGCTGCACGGACCGGCCAGCGTTGTCAGAATGTCGTCGCGCGTGAGGTTCCTGAAGTTCCGCGGCGTCACCGGCGTAGGCTTGGCCCATCCCACAAGGACGCCGCTGTAACCGGGCATGAAGATCATGAACAGCGGCAACACGATGGTGCCGATCAGGTCGACATGCTTCACGGGATTCAGTGTCACCCTCCCCAGCATGCGCGCTGTCGGATCTCCCAGACGGTTCGCCGTCCAGGCATGTGCCGCCTCGTGCACGCTGAGCGAGAACACAAGCACAACGAATTCAAAGACTGCGAGAAGGAAGTGAAAAGAATCCATTCGATCGATTCGATGGTATCAGCAGCGGGCAGACAGCGATGAAACCTCCCTTCGTGATCAATCGTTTGGACTGCAATCCTCGGGCCGTCTTATCCCTGACCGGCCTCACCTGATCGTTTCTCACCCGCCTACTCGTTCGGCGGCAACTCCGCGCAGGGCTCCCCCGGCTTCCTCGCCGGGACATCCTCCAGCCGCGTTGCTTCCCTTTTAGCCTTGATCCTTCTCGCCGGAACCCCGCCGGCGATCGAGTGCGCTTCCACATCGTGCGTGGCCACGCCCTGCGCGCCCAGCATCGCATCCTCGCCCACCGTCACACCCGGCATCACCAGTGAGCGGTACGAAACGCGGGCGCCCGGACCCACTTCCGTGCGCCGATGCTCGATCACGCAGGCCTCCACCGGATCGTGCGCGTGGGAAAAGACCGCGGCATGCTCCGAGATCGAAGTTCCCTTGCGGATGATCAGATCTCCGCGGTCGTCGAGCAGCACGTGGTTGTGGATGATGACATCGTCTTCGAGCGTCAGGTTGTAGCCGAATGTGAACTCGACGCCGTGGTAAATCTTCACATTCCTGCCGATGCTCCTGAAGATGTGCTTGCCCAGCATCGCGCGCAGGCGAAAGCCCAGCCAGTGATTCAGCGCCACCGGCGAACGATCGAACATGCGCCAGAACCAAACCAGCGGCTTGATGAGCGCATAGCGGTCGGCGTCGATGTCGCCGTAGTACTCGGGCTCCAGCGTCACGTTCGCCGGATCGAGCGAGAGTTGCAGCACGTTGAAGGGCAGTTCCGTCGCCAGCGTAAAGTTAAGCCGCCCGCCGTGCGGACGCCCCAGCAGCAGCTGGTGCAGATTGTCGCGCACGATTTCGCCACGCAGCGTGATGTTTTGATGACGCGAAAACTCGTCGTCGAGGTAATCGACCCAGCGGCTGAACACTTCTTTGGCTTCGCGGGTAGGCTCAATGTCGCGGTACTGATAGCGGGGCATAGCCAATAGATTAGCGATTCGCCGCGCAGGATGCAGCACGGTGGTTATTGCGGCAAGCATGGAAACGGGATACCTTTGTGCTTCAAAGGCAGCAAGCTGAAAGGAAGACGAGACTGCATGAGCGAACCGCCAGTAGTTACTGAGATTGAGGAGAAGCGAGATTATTCAAGGCTGCTGATCATTGTTCTGGTGGCGGCTGTCATTCTGGCAACGGCCGGGCTGATTTGGAGCTATTCGCTCGCCGGACGCCTGACACACGCCGAAGCGCAGGTCGCCAGCGCACAGGCGCAGAACGCGAAGCTGGAATCGGCTCTCGCAGAGACCAATGCGCGGCTGCGAGTGACATCAGAAACCCTCGGGCAGCGCCTGGGCCTGACCGAGCAGCAAATCCAGGACAGGGCCAACGATCTTCTGAGGCGCCAGCAGGCCGATGCAAAGCATTTTGAAGGCGAGCAGGCAGCGGCGCAGAAGCAGATCGCTTCGGTTTCCAGCGACCTGAGCGCGACAAAGACCGACGTAGGCGGGGTGAAAACCGACCTGACCGCCACGAAATCCGAGTTGCAGAGCGCCGAAGCCCAGATGCAGTCGATGAAAGGCGATATGGGCATGCAGAGCGGCCTCATCGCCACTAACTCCAAAGAGATCGATGTCCTCAAGCACATGGGCGACCGCAACATTTACGAGTTCACTCTGCAGAAGGGCCGCAAGCAGGCGGTCGCGACCGTTGCGCTCGAGCTGAAGAAGTCCGACGAAAAGCACAGCAAGTTCACGCTCATGGTCTATGCCGATGACAAGCAGATCCAGAAGAAGGATCGCAACCTCGACGAGCCGGTCCAGTTCTACACGGGCAAAGATCACCTGCTCTACGAACTGGTGGTGAACAACATCGCGAAGAACCAGGTGCAGGGCTACATCGCGACGCCGAAAAACGCACCCGTTCCTGTTACACCGACTCCCAACGGTGAGTAAAGGCGCTTCTCTGCTCGCAGCCGGTCTCGCACACCGATGTCTACAATCGGAAGCGTGACTCCGCGCTTCACCCTGGGGCAGCGCATCGCGCTGGCGATCGTCCCGCGCGTGACCGCGCTCGTGCTGGCCCTCATCGGCACGACCCTGCGCTTCGAGGTCATTGCCGAAGAGGGCGCCGCGCCGGAGACCCCCCCGGCGCGCGGCATCTTCTGCTTCTGGCATCGCTGCACCTTGCCGGCCGGCTGGTACTTCCGCAAATTTCGCTGCTCCATCCTCATCAGCCAGAGCTTCGACGGCGAACTCATCGCGCGCACCCTCGGCCTGCTCGGCTACGGCAGCGTCCGCGGATCCAGTTCGCGCGGCGGCGCGGCCGGCCTGATGGCGCTCCGCGAAGTGCTGGAGCGCGGCGACCCCGTCGTCTTCACCGCTGACGGCCCCCGCGGCCCCATCTACCAGACCAAGATGGGCCCGGTAAAACTGGCCTCCGTCACCGGCGAGCGCATGGGCAGCTTCTATCTGCTTCCCGAGCGCGCCTGGACGCTGAGTTCCTGGGATCGCTTCCTCGTCCCGCTGCCCTTCTCGCGCGTGGTGGTGAGCTGGGCGCGGCACATCGATCCTCCGGCCCCCGACGCGTCCCCCGAAGTCCTTGAAGCCAGCCGCGCAGAACTGAATGAAGCCCTCGAACGCGCGCGGCTCCGCGCCGAAGAACATCTGGCGCGCAGGCCCCGCCGGTAAAATCGCATCAGTGCAGGTTCGCGATTTCGATTTCCACCTCCCCGAAGAGCTGATCGCGCAGGAGCCTCCTTGCGAGCGAGCCGGCGCGCGCATGCTCACGCTCGATCGCGCCACCGGCGCCTGGGCCGACCGGCATTTTCGCGACCTGCCGTCCCTCCTGCGCCCCGGCGACCTGCTCGTCCTCAACGACAGCCGCGTCATCCCGGCGCGCCTCTTCGCCCATCGCGTCGGCTTGCACACCCAGGTACAGCACAAAACGACCGGCCGCGTGCAGGTGCTGTTAGCCGAGCAACTCTCTCCGTGGGAATGGAAGGTGCTGGTGCGCCCCGGTCGCAAGGTTCTCACCGGCGAGCAACTCACCTTCGGAGCCGGCGATCTGCACGCCGAAGTGATTGCGCACGGCGAATTCGGCGAGCGCACGATTCGCTTCGCGCCCATCGACGATTTCTTCGGAGTCGTCGAACGCCTCGGCCACATGCCGCTGCCGCCCTACATCCATCGCGAAGATGAGCCCGGCGATCGCGAACGCTACCAAACCGTCTATGCGCGCGAACGCGGATCGGTCGCCGCGCCAACGGCCGGACTCCACTTCACGCCAGAGATTCTCGCTGCAATCCGCGACCACGGCGTCGAGATCGCCCAGATCACGCTGCACGTCGGCCTGGGAACGTTCGCTCCGGTGCGTGTCGATCGCGTGGAAGACGTCAGGCTCCACGCCGAGCGCTACACGATCTCGCCAGAAACCGCCGATGCCGTGAACCTCGCGCGCCGCCAGGGCCGCCGCATCGTCGCTGCAGGCACCACCACCGTGCGCACCCTCGAGCACTGCGCCACGCTTGGCCCCGAGCTGACGCCGCATTCCGGCTCGACTTCAATTTTCATCAGCCCCGGCTACATGTTCCGGATCGTCGGCGCGCTTCTGACGAATTTCCATCTGCCCCAGTCGACCCTGCTGATGCTGGTGAGCGCCTTGGCCGGCCGCGAGAATGTGCTGCGCGCCTACGAACACGCCGTCCGCGAACGCTACCGCTTCTTCTCCTACGGCGACTGCATGTTCATTTCATAGCCCGCAGCCAGTATCGTATAGCCGGTAGCGAAGAACCAATTGCTGCGAGCTACCAGCCACTGGCTACAGGTTTCCCCTCACCACACCTTGCACATCTTCGCGTTCACCATCGGTTGCCCCGCGTGGCAGCCGAACGCCGTTGCGAACTGCGGCATGTCACTCACGATGCCGTTCACGCGATAGCGTCCCGGCGAATGCGGATCGGTAATCGCATTGGCGCGCTCGTTCTCCGGCCGCTCGTTCTCGCAGGCCCACTGCGCGTATCCGATAAAGAACCGCTGATCAGGCGTGAACCCGTCCTTATTCTCGAGATGCATCGCCGCGGTCTGCTTCTTCCAGGCCTCCCAGGCCAGCAGCGTGCCGCCCAAATCGGCAACATCTTCGCCGCTGGTCAGCTTCGAGTTGATGTGGATGTCGTCGACCACCACGTACCCCGCATACTGATCGCGCAGGCAGTTGATGCGATCTTCAAAGTTTTTGGCGTCCTCGGGCGTCCACCAGTCCTTCAGATTGCCCTGGCCGTCGAATTGACGCCCCTCATCGTCGAAAGCATGCGTCAACTCGTGCCCGATCGTGCCGCCGGTGTTGCCGTAGTTCGGCGCGTCGTCCTCCTGCGGATCGTAGAGCGGCGGTTGCAGCACGCCCGCCGGGAAATTGATGTCGTTCATCTCCGGGCTGTAGTAGGCGTTGACCGTCGGCGGCGTCATACCCCATTCCGTGCGATCGACAGGCTTCCCCACTTTGGCCCAGTCTCGCTTCTCCGCGAAAACATGCGCGCGCA
>DATJTG010000263.1:0-9534 GCA_035503555.1 Acidobacteriaceae bacterium
GGATGGCCACGGAGGCGGACTGGAGCGCATGGAGCGTGAGCCAGTTGCGGCCCTACTACGATGTGGTGCTTTCCGCCTTCGGCCCCTCGCGTCTGATGTTCGGCTCCGACTGGCCGGTGCTGACGCTGGCTGGAACTTACAAGACATGGACGGAGACGTTCCGCGGCCTTATCGCCGGCCTGAGCTCCGACGAGCAGGAGGATATCTGCCGGAGGACGGCACAGCGCGCCTACAGGTTGGTTTAGAAACCGGAGAGGTCTGCAGGCGGCGCCGACTTCGACGAGGCTGATCCTGATTCCGCAATCGATTGGAATTTCCGCCCAGGCGACACCGCGTGGTCGGCAGTTCCGGTTCCTGCCCGGAGAGTCGACCGCCGAGCGGCGCTCCTTTCTCTGTGTGGATACAGCTCCGCCTTTTCTCCGGGAAGTTCGAGGCATCGGTCGCGACAGGAGACCGCAGGATCCACGATTGGCCCAAAGACGCCAAACTTCGCCGCAGGGTGGCAGAGACACGACGCCGGGGCGGCTCCGCAGTCGGGGCCATGTTGCTGAAAATCCCGGTTCGACCGGGTTCCCGTCCCAAAAGACGTGGTTTCCCAAAGGTGGAGAGCGGTAACGAACCCGGCGAGAATCATCTCCTGTTTCTTCTTCAAGCCCCCCGCCAGAATGCCGATGCAGAGGGTATGCCCATCACAATCGACGGCACGAGTGCGACGATCCGCCTTGAAGGAACTGTGGACATTGGCTGCGCTGCGGAACTGAAAGCGGCGCTGACGGAGTTGCTGGCGGGCGCACCGGAAAAGGGCGGCCTGCGGATCGACGGGAGCGGGGCAAAGGAGCTGGACGTGACCGCACTGCAGCTGCTGCTGGCGGCAGAGCGCGCGGCAGAGACACGGGGCGTACGGCTGGAGTTTGCCGGCGGCTGGGACGAGGAGATGGTGGCGGAGCTGCGCGCGGCGGGGTTCGAGCGGATTCCGGGAGTGCGGTGAAGACGGGAGCAAGCGTGTGACCATGGCGGGCAACGTCGATTTTCAGAACAGCTTCCGGGAGGAGGCGCGCGAGATTCTCGCGGATCTCGAAGCTGCACTGCTGGAACTGAACGAAAAGCGCGAGGACGGAGCGCTGGTGGGACGGGCGTTTCGCGCACTGCACACGATCAAGGGATCGGGAGCGATGTTCGGCTTCGCGGCGCTGGCGGCCTTCACGCACGATCTGGAAAACGCCTTCGACGCGGTGCGCAAGGGCCGATTGGCGGTGACGGCGGAACTGGTGGACCTGACGCTGGGGGCGCTCGATCAGATTCGCAGCATGGTGGATCAGGAGCCGGGCGCGGAGGCGGCCGATCCGGAAGGCTGCGCGAGGATTGCGGAGACGCTGCGGAGTCTGGCGGGCAGGGTGGAAGGGCGGCGCGAAGAATCGGAACGGACGGCTGGGCCGGTTGCTCCTGGCTCGAAACCTACCGGCCCGGTCAGGACATGGACGATCCGATTCGCGCCGGGGGCCGAGATGATGCGGAACGGCGCCGATCCGCTGCTGCTGCTGCGCGAGCTGAAGCAGATGGGCGAGCTGGAGGCGCGGGCATCGCTCGAGCTGCCGCCGCTCGAAGAGCTGGAAGCGGAGCGCTGCTATGCGCGCTGGGAGATGACGCTGCGGACGGATGCGGAGCAGAACGCGATCCGGGACGTGTTCATTTTTGTGGAAGACAGCTGCCGGCTCGAGATCGAGGCCGCGCCGGAGGGCAGCACCGGGACGCTGGCTGCCGAAGTGGCTGCGGATTCGAAATCCGCCGGCGGCGGGGCCGCGGCATGCGCCGCCGACCGCACGGCGCTGGAGCTCAAAGAGCCGCGCCACGGCGGGGGAAGACGTTCCTGCGACCAGCAGGACAACGGGGCCAGTCTGCGGGTTCCGGCGGCACGACTGGATCGCCTGGTGGACCTGGTGGGCGAGCTGGTAACGGTGCAGGCGCGGCTGAACGAGATTGCGGCGCGGTCAGAAGACGCGGCGACCGCAGCGGTGGCGGAAGAGATGGAGCGGCTGACAACGGCGCTGCGCGAGAACTCGATGAACCTGCGCATGCTGCCCATTCGCGCCACCTTCGAGAAATTCCGGCGGCTGGTGCACGACCTGGCGCGGGATCTGGGCAAGAACGTGGAGTTGACGGTAGAGGGCGCGGATACGGAGCTGGACAAGACGGTGATCGAGCAGCTGAGCGATCCGCTGATGCACCTGATCCGGAACAGCATGGACCACGGCATCGAGCCCCGGGAGGTGCGCGCGGCGCAGGGCAAGAGAGCGGAGGCGAGCATCCATTTGTCGGCGCGGCATTCCGGAGCCAGCGTGCTGGTCGGAGTGGCCGATGACGGGGCGGGGATCGATGCGGAGGCGGTGCGGAGGCGCGCGGTGGAGCGCGGCCTGTGCGCGGCCGATGCGTCGCCGACGGAGGCGGAGATTTACTCGTTCCTGTTTCTGCCGGGGTTCTCGACGGCCGAAAAGGTGACGGATCTCTCCGGACGCGGCGTGGGCATGGACGTGGTGCGGCAGCGGGTGGAGAGCCTGCGCGGATCGATTGAGGTGACAAGCCGGCGCGGCGAGGGAACCAGCGTGACGCTGCGGCTGCCGCTGACCCTGGCGATTATCGACGGGCTGCTGGTGCGGGTGGGGGATGGACATTTCGTTCTGCCGCTGGCCTCGACGCTGGAGTGCATCGAGCTGACGCGCGAGGACGTGGAACAGGCGCACGGCAAGCACGTGGCCAACGTTCGCGGCGAGATCGTGCCGTACCTCCGGCTGCGCGAGTACTTCGGCAGCGGGAGCCAGCCACCGGAGCGGGAGCAAATCATGATCGCCGAAGGGGAGGGCGGGCGCTGCGGGCTGGTGGTGGACGAGGTGCTGGGAAACTGCCAGACAGTGATCCGCAATCTGGGCCGGATGTACCGGCAGGTGCAGGCAGTGTCGGGCGCAACCATCCTGGGGGACGGGACGGTGGCGCTGATCCTGGACCCACAGCGGCTGGTGCAGGAAGCGGTGCGGGCGCAGGGGATTCGCGGGCAGCCGCGCGCAGGCCCCGGCGGGGTACAGGAGGGTTCGGGCGCCGGGATGCGCGGCAAGGGACGAAACAGGAAACGGGAAACGGCGGGCCAGGCGCCCGCGGGAGGAAGCGATGAACTGGTTTTATGACATGAAGATCGGCAAGCGGCTGATCCTGGCTTTTATCGTAACCGGCCTGATTACAGCGGTGGTGGGCCTTATCGGCATCGCGAACATGGGCAAGATCGCGGATCTGTCGCAGTCGTCCTATGCGAACGAAACGCTGGGCATCAGCTATCTGCGCGAAGCCAACGTGCAGATGATCCACATGGCGCGCGCGGAAAAGAATCTCCTGCTGTCGTCGTCGCCGGAGGAACGCGACAAATACCGGACCGCAGTGACGCAGTTCGCGGCGGGGGTATCGGAGAACCTCGAGAAGGCGCGTCCGCTGGTGCACACCGAGGAGGGAAAAGCGCTACTGGGAAAATTCGACAGGGCGTGGCAGGAACGGCAGGAGGTCGTCAACCAGATCGTTGCACTGGACGAGCGGGACAAGCTGGAAGCGAGGCGGGCGTCGGTGCAACTGTCGATGGGTGAGGGACGCGAGAAGGCAGATGCGGTGGAAGGCGTGCTGGGGGAACTGGTGCGGGTGAAGGAAGACAATGCCAGGATGGCCGCGGCGGAGACGGAGCAGACCTACCGCAACAGCCGCACGCTGATGCTGGCAGCCATTCTGGGCGGCATACTGATCGGGCTGGGACTGGGCGTGTGGATTGCGCGCAGCATTTCGCGGCCGCTGGGCGAACTGGCGGACGCGGCGAAGCAGATCGCGCTGGGCGATCTGGAACAGAACGTCGGCTACCGGAGCGGCGATGAGGTGGGCTCGCTGGCGGAATCGTTCCGCGCGCTGATCGCCTACATTCGCAGCATCTCGGAAGTGCTGGGCAAAGTGGCTGAGGGCGATCTGAACAGCCGGGCGGAAGCGAAGTCGGAGCGGGACGTCCTGAGCCGGAGCTTCGAGCGTCTGCGTGGAATCCTGCAGTCATTCATCGCGGAAATGAACCGGATGTCGGACGAGCACAACAAAGGCGACATCGATGTGGCGATTCCGGTGGAGAAGTTCGAGGGCGCGTATCGCACCATGGCGCAGGGCGTGAACGACATGGTCGCCGGGCACATCACGGTGAAGAAGAAGGCGATGGCCTGCATCGCGGAATTCGGGCGTGGGAACTTCGAGGCGCCGCTGGAGCGGTTCCCGGGCAAGAAGGCATTCATCAACGAGACGATCGAGCAGGTGCGCACGAACCTGAAGGCGCTGATCGTGGATACAGATGCGCTGATCGCGGCAGCGGTGGACGGCAAGCTGTCGACACGAGCCGATGCGAGCCGGCACTACGGCGATTTCCGGAAGATCGTGGAGGGAATCAACCGGACGCTGGACGCAGTGATCGGGCCGCTCACCGTCTCGGCGCAGTATGTGGACAAGATCAGCAAGGGCGATATTCCGGCCCCGATCACCGACACCTACAACGGCGACTTCAACACCATCAAGAACAATCTGAACACGCTGATCCGGGCGATGAACGACATCACCGGGGCGGCGGAGAAGATTGCCGAAGGCGATCTGACGATCGAGGTGAAGGCGCGTTCCGCGGAAGACAAGCTGATGTACGCCCTGTCGGCGATGGTGCAGGCGCTGACGCAGACGGTGTCGGAGATCCGGTCGATTGCAGGCGAGGTGGAATCGGCGAGCCAGTCGATCTCGACGGCATCGATGCAGGTGTCGAAGGGGGCGAGCTCGCAGGCGGCTGCAGCCGAAGAGGCATCGTCGTCGATGGAAGAGATGGTGTCGAACATCCGGCAGAACGCGGACAACGCCCAGCAGACGGACAAGATTGCAAACAAATCCGCCAAAGACGCGCAGGAAAGCGGCAAGAGCGTGCTCGAAGCCGTAGCCGCGATGAAGGAGATCGCCAACAAGATCTCGATCATCGAGGAAATCGCGCGCCAGACGAACCTGCTGGCGCTGAACGCGGCCATTGAAGCGGCGCGCGCTGGCGAGCACGGAAAGGGATTCGCCGTGGTCGCGGCGGAGGTGCGCAAGCTGGCGGAGCGCAGCCAGAAGGCGGCGGCGGAGATCAATCAGCTTTCCGGCGTGACGCTGCGGGTGTCGGAAAACTCGGGCGCGATGCTGGAAAAGCTGGTGCCGGACATCCAGCGGACGGCGGAGCTGGTGCAGGAAATCTCGGCGGCGAGCAAGGAGCAGGATACGGGCTCGGAGCAGATCAACAAGGCGCTGCAGCAGCTGGAGCAGGTGATCCAGCAGAACGCTTCGGCGGCCGAGGAGATGGCGTCAACCACCGAGGAGCTGACGGCGCAGTCCGAGCAGCTGGTCGGCGCGCTGGGCTTCTTCCGCACGCGCGGCGGCGAGGCTCGGGCGGCGAAGGCAAAATCCTCCAGCCCCGCGGAGGCATCGCCGGCCCACGCCAAAGCCAACGGGCACGACGCGCTGAAGGCGAAAGTGATGGCGAAGGCCGGGGTGCATCTGCAGATGGCCGACAAGCGCGATCAGCTGGACGGGGAATTCGAGCGCTACTAGACCTGGGCGGGTGGGGCTCCCCTGAGGGCCGATGCAGAGAGCCCACGCGGGGAGCTGATGCACCCGGTCCATGCAGGCGGGCCGATGCGGAAGGGGCCGGAGGCAATACGAGCCGGCCGCTGCCGCAGAAAGGAGAAGAGCGGAGCGATGAGCGTGAACGGGATCACGGAGACAAGGCAGTACCTCACCTTCAAGCTGGGCAACGAGGTATTCGCGACGGATGTGGCGAAAGTGCGGGAGGTGCTGGATCTGACGACGATCACGGCGATTCCGCGGACCCCCGATTTTATGAGCGGGGTGATCAATCTGCGGGGCACGGTGGTGCCGGTGGTGGATCTGCGGCTGTGCCTGGGCATGTCGAAGACGGAGAGCACGCGCAACACCTGCATTGTGGTGGTGGAGGTGCTGCTGGAGAACGAGTCGACCACGATCGGGGCGCTGGCGGATTCGGTGGAGGAGGTGATCGATCTGGAGCCGGAGCAGATTCAGCCGGCGCCGAGGATCGGGACCCAGATCCGGACGGATTTTATCCGCGGGATGGGCAAGCGCGACACGCAGTTCATCATGATCCTGGACATCGATCGCGTCTTTTCCGCCGACGAGCTGGCCGCGATGCAGGGGCTGGAGGCCGCGAAGGAGGCAGCCAGGCAGGCCGTCGAAGCGGCGGCCTGACGGGAGGGCAGCGGGGCGGGGCGCACGCGTCCCGCTGGCGCGCAACCATGCATACACACGAGGACACGCTCGGAAAGCGGGACTTTGCGCGGCTGACAGCGCTGATTTACGCGGAGGCGGGCATCCGTCTGGGGCCGGAGAAGAAGACCATGCTGGAGGCGCGGCTGAAGCGGCGTCTGCGGGCGCTGGGCATGGATTCCTACGCGCGGTATTGCGACCATCTGTTCGGCCTCGAGGACGGAGACGAGGAGAAGATCCGCTTCATCGACGTGGTGACGACGAACAAAACGGACTTCTTCCGCGAACCGGGGCACTTCGAATTTCTGGAGCAGACGGCGCTGCCGGAGATGGCGGAAAGAAATGCGGGCCGGACCATGCTGGTGTGGAGCGCGGGCTGCTCGACGGGCGAGGAGCCGTACACGCTGGCGATGGTGCTGAGCGAATATGCGGAGGCGCATCCCGGGTTCGGGTTCCGCATCCTGGCGACGGACATTTCGGCGACGGTGCTGGAGAAGGCGGCGCTGGGGGTGTACACGGAAGAGGCCGTGGAGCCGGTGTCGGCGGCGCTGCGCAGGAAGTATCTGCTGCGCAGCCGCGACCGGGAGTCGAACCGTGTGCGCATTGTGCCGGAGCTGCGCCGGCAGGTGGAATTCCGCCGGCTGAACTTTATGGACGCGGATTACGGCATGGAGGAGAAAGCGGCCGCGATTTTCTGCAGGAATGTGCTGATCTATTTCGACCGGCCCACGCAGCTGGCGATTCTGCGCCGGCTGACGGATTGCCTGGAGCCGCGGGGCTTTCTGTTTATTGGGCACTCGGAGACGCTGCACGAGATGGATCTGCCGCTGCGTCCGCTGGGGCCGGCGCTGTACAGGAGGATCGATGGGCGCGGCTGAGGACGACTGCCCGGAGATCTGGGTACAGCCGGGCGAATCGCATGTGGTGCGGGGCGCGGCGGTGCTGCGCACGGTGCTGGGATCGTGCGTGGGGGTGACGTTCTGGAACCGGCGGCTGGGGATTGGAGCGATGTGCCATGCGATGCTGCCGCAGTCGCCGGGAAAGCACGCCCTGAGCCCGGCGGCGGCGCGGCGCTACGTTGACCTGACGATTTGCGATGTGGCGGTGCAGCTGGACGCGCTGGGGGCGTGGCGCAGCGAAACGGAGGTGAAGGTGTTTGGGGGCGCCGATGTGCTGGTGGTGGAGGAGTCCACGCGGCGCGCTACAGTGGGCAGGCTGAACTGCGAAGCGGCGCTGCGGATTCTGGAGAGCGAGGGTTTTGCGGTGAGGGCCTCGAGCCTGGGCGGGAAATGCGGGATGCACATCGATTTTTACACCGCGACGGGCGAGGTACTGCTGCGGCGGCTGAAGGCGACAGGAGCGGAAAAGCAGCGGGGCGAGTGAGAAGCGGGGACGGCATGGGCGCAGGGAAGGTTCGGGTTCTGGTGGTGGACGATTCGGCGGTGGTGCGGCAGACGCTGGCGGCGGTGCTGGGATCGGATCCGGAGATTGAGGTAGCGGCGACGGCGGCCGATCCGTATGTGGCGGCGGAGAAGATGCGCGAGGAAGTGCCGGACGTGATCACGCTGGACATCGAGATGCCGCGCATGGACGGGCTGACGTTCCTGAAGAAGGTCATGGCGCAGCATCCGATTCCGGTGGTGATCTGCTCGAGCCTGGCGGAGGCGGGAGCGCAGAGCGCGCTGGAGGCGCTGGAGTACGGGGCGGTGGAGATTGTGGCGAAGCCGCGGCTGGGGGTGCGGCAGTTTCTGGAGGATTCGCGCACGGCGATCTGCCAGGCGGTGAAGGCGGCGGCGAGAGCGCGGGTGCACGTGCTGCGGACGGCACAGACGGTGCAGCCGAAGCTGACGGCGGACGCGGTGCTGGCGCGCGCGACCTGCGCGATGGCGGAGACGACGGAGAAGGTGGTGGCGATTGGAGCGTCGACGGGGGGAACGGAGGCACTGAAGACACTGCTGGAAGCGCTGCCCGCGGATACGCCGGGCATCGTGATTGTGCAGCATATGCCGGAGCTGTTTACGCGGGCGTTTGCGGCGCGGCTGGACGGGCTGTGCGCGATCACGGTGAAGGAAGCGGAGACGAACGACACGGTGATTCGCGGGCGAGCGCTGATTGCACCGGGAAATCATCATCTGCTGCTGCAGCGGAGCGGGGCGCGGTACTACGTGGAAGTAAAAGACGGGCCGCTGGTGTGCCGGCATCGGCCGTCGGTGGACGTGCTGTTCCGCTCGGCGGCGCGGTATGCGGGACCGAACGCGGTGGGGGTGATCCTGACCGGGATGGGGGACGATGGGGCGCGGGGGATGCTGGAGATGAAGCAGGCGGGAGCGGCGACGATCGCGCAGGACGAGGCGACGTGCGTGGTGTTTGGGATGCCGAAGGAGGCGATCAAGCTGAACGGCGTGGACAAAGTGCTGCCGCTGGGGTCGATCGCCGGGGCAATGCTGCATTTAGCGCCGTAAGACTACTGCGCGCGCAGGGAATGGCCGGGGTCGGAGGAGGCGGCGCGGCGGGCCGGCAATGCCGACGCGCATAAGGCCAGCAGCAGCATGATCAGGACGCTGAAGGTATCGATAACGGGATGAGTTGCGCTGACCTCGAAGAGAAACGCGGCGACGAGACGCGAAACGGCGAGCGAACCGAGGACGCCGAGGAGGCATCCGGCGAGGGCAATTTTCGCGCCGGAAGCGAGGATGAGCGCGGCAATGTTGCTGCGCTGCGCGCCCAGGGCCATGCGGATGGCGATTTCCTGGGAGCGCAGCGAGACGCTGAAGGCCATGACGGCATAGATGCCCATGGCGGCAAGCAGCAGCGCGGCCAGGGCGAAGGAGGCGATGAGCTGGGTGTTGAAGCGGCGCGGCGCTTCAATATTCGAGACGGCGTCGGCCATGGGGCGAACGGGGTCCAGGGGGAGTTGCGGATCGATACCGGCGACGACGGAGCGAAGGGTGCGGATCATCTGCTCAGGCGGCAGAGTGGAGCGCAGCACAATATATCCGGCAGAGACGGCAAGCACATCGGTGGCGCTGGAGCCGGTGAGGATGGCGGGCTGCTCGACGGGAAAATACCACTGGTTCCCGGGAGGCTGGTCGGGAGAGCCGATGCGGGTGTCGGCGACGACGCCGACGACGGTGGCCCACGGCAATCCCTTGCGGGGGTTGCCGACGTGCATGCGCTTGCCGAGGGGGTCCTGGCCGGGCCAGGAACTCTTCGCCATGG
>DATJTG010000264.1:0-4482 GCA_035503555.1 Acidobacteriaceae bacterium
GTCGACGAGACGGTAGACAAGTGCCTCGACACGCTGCGCGACAAAGGCGGAGTGAACGTCGTGATGGCTACTGTTTTCACCTACGGAAGCGGCCTCGCCGGCCGCCAGGTGCATGGCGAGCCGCTGCCCGATCATGGCGTCCAGAGCTACGACGAAGTCCATGGCGGCAGCTACACGAAGGTTCATCCGGAGTTTTACAGCGAAGCGCCGATTCGCGATATTCGCGCGCCCGAACTGGGCGACTTCGATATCCTTGCCGACGTTATCCCCGCCGCCAAAGCGCGCAACATGCAGGTGTACGCGCTTTTCGAAGAGGCCTACAACCCGCGGCTCATCCCCAATTTCGAAAGCGTCTGCGAAGTCGACGTGTATGGACGCCTCGGCCGCGATACCTGCTTCAACAATCCCAGCGCGCGGGCGTTCCTCACTTCGATGGTCTCCGACTGGATGACCAATAACGACCTCGACGGCCTCATGTGGGAGTCGGAACGGCAGGGCCCTCTGAACAGCACCATCGGCGCGCACTTCGGCTCCATCGTTGCGCGCAGGCGGTACATCTGCTGCTTCTGCGAGCACTGCATGAGGAAAGGCCGCGAGCAGGGAATCGATGCGGAGCGGGCGAGGCAGGGCTATCAGCAACTCGATCAGTGGGTGAACAAAACCCTCGGCGCCCCTCGCAATCAGGATGGAACGTTCGTCTCGTTCTGGCGCGTGTTGCTCGAGTATCCGGAAATCCTCGCATGGGAACGCTTCTGGGTCCGCAGCCAGGAAGAGATGTACGGACTGATCTACGGCACGGCGAAGTCGATCAGGCCCGTGGCTCAGGTGGGCTGGCACATCATGCACCTCATCACCATGAGCCCGTTCTACAGTGCGGATACAGATTATTCGCGGCTCATGCATGTGTCGGATTACATCAAGCCGTGCCCGTACAACAACTGCGCCGGGCCGCGGCTGGCGCAATACATCCGCAATATTCAGTCGACCGTGTTCCGCGACATGACGCCGGATCAGGTGCTGCAGATGACCTACGAGATGATGGGCCTGAGCGGCGAGCCGAGCCTCGACCAGTTGCCCACCGCCGGATTGTCAGGCGCGTCGGTGGGCGTGGAGACGAAGCGCGCCCTCGCTGACGTCGACGGTCAGATTCCCGTCTATCCGGGCATCGATATCGATATTCCCACCGGTCTCGATGAAAAGCGTACCCAGCCCTCCGACGTGAAGGCGGCTACGCTGGCCGCTCTCGAAGCGGGCGCGCCGGGTGTGGTGCTCTCGCGAAAATACGCCGAGATGAAGCTGACCAACATCGCGGGCGCAAGAGAGGCGCTGGAGGAGTTTGCCGGTCTCTGAGCCGGTCGCCTCAGACCGACGCAGCTTTCTTCAGAACCAGCGCCGCTCCCAGCAGGCCGAACCCCAGCGCGAACCACCCCCGATGCTTGCTCACCTGCGCTTCGAGGCTGAAGGGCCGCGAGCGTTTGTCGAAAGGTCCGTGTGCGCCCATCCCGTTCGTTACCGGTTGCCACAGATTGTTGGGCCGATCGGGAGAATCAGGGATTGATTGCTGCTGAGCGTCGAAGCCGGTTTTCCCGAGATAGCGATCCAGCAGTCCGGGGACGAATTTTTGGCCCACGATCGCTTTGACGGTCGAGCCACCAACCCAGTAATCGCGGCGCGGGCAAGGCGCGAAGGCTGCATGCACCACAACGCGGGCGCCGACTTCCGGCTCATAGATTGGCGGAACCGGCTGCGGACGGCCTGAGAGCCGGCTCTTGACCCACGTGAACTGCGGCGTATTCATCGCCGGCATATGAATTACGGAAACCGAAACGCCGCTCTTATCGTGCAGCAGCTCGCAGCGCAGCGCATCGGTGAATCCCACGATGGCATGCTTCGTCGCGCAGTACGCCGACTGCAGGGGAATGCTGCGAAACGCCAGCGCCGATCCGATTTGCAGAATCCGCCCGCGATTCCGCGGCAACATACGCTTCAAAGCTGCCAGGGTGCCGTGAACATAGCCGAGATAGTTCACCTCGGTCACCCGCCGGTACTCCGACGCCTCCATTTCCTTCACCGGCGAAAAGACCGAAACCATGGCGTTGTTCACCCACACGTCGATCGGCCCCAGCCCTTCCTCGAATGCGGAAGCGGCGGCGTCGACCGCGCCATCATCGCTCACATCGAGGGCTCTCACCATTGCGGTTCCTCCGAGGGCTTCGACTTCCTCGGCGGTTTTTTCGAGCGCATCCTGATCGCGCGAAATGAGTCCGATTCTGGCGCCGCGTTTGGCAAACTCGTGAGCCATCGCGCGGCCAAGACCCGCCGACGCGCCCGTGACTACAACTGTTGGTGCAACTCGCATGAAGACCCCCGGGAGCTTCCGATACCAGCGCGCTCCTTCAAGGTGGGATGCAGGCTGGAAAAAACGCGATGGCAAGCGCTGGAGCGGGACGCCGGCCTCGCTCCAGGGCAACCCGAACCCTGCGCCGGCCCTGTGGCATCCTTTTAAGAGGAATGTCATCGGAGCGGCCGCACCACCGTATCTCCTTCGAGCGCACCATCGCCAGCGCGCGCCAGACCATGGTGCTCAGCGAGATCACGCGTCTGGCGATCGACAGCTTTCGCGCGTCGAAGGTTCGCTTCGCGCTCACGGCGCTCGGCATGGTCATCGGCACCGCCTCCGTCATCCTGGTGGTCACCATTTCCGCTACGGGGCGGCAGTACATCCTCAGCGAGATTCAGGCGATCGGGACCAACATCGTTGAACTGAACTATGCGGGAGGCGGAGCCGGTGCGGTTGTGAACAACCAGACCGACTTTCTGACCTTCCAGGACGAAGCAGCTGTCGACGAGCGGGTGCCTGAAATCGCGGCGTCTTCCGTGGTGCTTGAAATGCATCAGCGGATCAGCTTCTCCGGCGCCATGGTTCGCGAGGTGCTCACCCTCGGCGTCGAGCCGGAGTATCGCGACATCCGCAATCTCAAGGTGCTCTCCGGCCGGTTCTTCGACGATGAGGACGAAGCGACGCACGCCAAGGTCGCCGACGTCACGGAGCCCTTTGCGCGGGATATGTTTGGCAGCGCCGACGCCGCCATCGGCCGCAACTTTCAGATCAGCGGCATCCCGTTCACCATCATCGGCACCTTCAAGGAAGGCGTGGAGACCTTCGGCGAATCGGAAATCGCCGATCAGACCATCCTGATTCCTTATGCGGTGGGCCGCTACTTCATTGGCACCGACAACGTGAACGAGATTTACTTCACTATCCGCGACCGCAACGACGTGGAGAGCGGAGCGCAGCAGATCATTGCGGCGGTGAGCTCGCGCCACCTGCCCAATTCGGTGTACAAGGCGATAACCATGACTGCGCTGATCACCATGGCCGGCAAGGTTGTGAACGCGCTCACCCTGATGCTGCTGCTGGTTTCGATGGTCACGCTGGCGGTTGGGGGCGTCGGCATCATGAACATCATGCTGGCCACGGTGCGGGCGCGAACGCGCGAAATCGGCATCCGCAAGGCGCTGGGCGCCACGGCGCGGGAGATACGCCTGCAGTTCCTTATGGAAGCGGTGCTCGTCTCGCTCTTCGGCGGCCTGATCGGCACCTTCATCGGCCTCTCCATCCCGTTCTCGGCGCGTCTCGTCAGCGCGTATCAGGTGCCTGTTTCGGCGTGGTCGGCGGTGGTTGGGCTGGCCGCTTCGGCCGCCGTGGGAATCGTATTTGGCACGCTGCCGGCCAATCGCGCCGCGCGCATGGACCCTATTGAATCCCTGCGCTATGAGTAACTTGCGGCCCTGCTGATCGCACCCAAGCCAACAACAATGCCATGTTAAGATTAGTAAGGAAATCTTTGCCTGCTTGTTCAATTTAGGCACTTCCTCAGAGGCTTACAGGAATTGTGCGGCATAGTCGGATTCACGACTAAAGGTTGGAATCCTGGTCCGGAGCGAATCGCGACTGCAACTGACACGTTGCTGCACCGCGGCCCCGACCAGCAGGGTGTCTACCAGGCCCTGCACTGCAGCCTCGGCGCTACCCGTCTGAAAATTGTCGATCTGGCCGGGGGCGATCAGCCCATCTATTCCGACGATCGCGACACGGTTATCGTCTTCAACGGCGAGATCTACAACCACCTCGCGCTCCGCAAGGAACTGGAAGCCCTGGGTCATACCTTCCGCACGCACTGCGATACGGAAACGGTTCTGCACGCGTTTCTCGAGTGGGATACGGCGTGTTTCGGGCGCCTGCGCGGCATGTTTGCCGTGGCACTGTGGTGCAACTCGCGCCGCCGCCTCGTTCTCGGCCGCGACCGTCTGGGCATCAAGCCGCTCTACATCGTGCAGCGCGGCGACGATCTTCTGTTCGCCTCCGAGCTGAAGGGCATCCTCATTCATCCGGAGTTCGAGCCGCGCATCAGCCGAGAAGGGCTCGATGCGTATCTCTCGGTCAACTACGTTCCTTCGCCCTGGACGCTCGTCGAGGGC
>DATJTG010000265.1:0-77625 GCA_035503555.1 Acidobacteriaceae bacterium
GAACTGATCAAGGCGCAGTCGCTGGCCTTTGCCAACCAGACGCTGACCGACGATCAGAAACAGTTCGAGCTGAAGGCCATTCCTGCCATGCAGGTCATGACCGATCAGTCCGCTGTCGCGACTGCCGAGGGGAACCTTACCGTGGCGCGGGCCACTCTCCGTGCGGCGGAGTTGAACCTGAAGAACGCGCTCACGAAAACCGACGATCCCACCATTGATGGCATGTCGGTGATTCCTCTCGACAAGATCGGACCGTCGGACCCGAACGCCAGCAAAACGATCGATGACCTGATTGCCGAGGCCGAAAAGAACCGGCCCGACGTTACGCAGGACCAGATCGGTATGCAGGTCGCGCAAATGAACCTGAAGGCCATCAACAACGAGTTGCTGCCCTCGCTCAACGCCTACGGCCTCTTTGCCGGATACGGCACCGGCGGTCCGCTCAACCCGAAGTGCGACCTCGGCACGTACTGCACCACCAGCTTGCCAACCAACACGCCCGGCGTGCTGCAGGATGCCTTCAATTACTCATCGCCCGAATACCAGGTCGGCTTTACTCTCAACATCACCATTCGGAACCGCATTGCGAAGGCCGACCAGTACCGTGCCCAGCTTGGCTACCGGCAGGCCCAGATCGCCTACGAGCAGCAGAAGAAGAGCATTCGTTTCGACGTGCGCAACTCCCAGTTCGCGCTGGAGCAGGCGCAGGCTCGCGTGGATGCCGCGCAGAAAGCCAAGGACCTGGCGCAGCGCACCTTCGACATCACGAGACAGGAACAGCAGCTTGGGGCGAAGTCGAGTCTCGATACCCTGGTCGCGCAGAACGCGCTGGCCGTGGCCGAATCGACCCTCGACGCTGCGCAGACTGCGTTCGAGATCGCCAAAGTCGATATCGATCGCGCCACCGGCGAGACGCTCGAGCGCACCGGCGTCTCCATCGACGATGCGAAGACCGGAGTAGTGACGCACTAGAATCAGGGAAGGCCCCCATGTCGACAGCAGCGCAACCCGTCAGCACCGATGCAGGCCGCGACCGGCTCGCACCGTGCGTCCTGATCGCCGACGACCAGCCGCACATTCTGGATGCGCTCGAGCTGCTGCTGGAGCCGGAAGGCTATCGCATCGAAAAGGCAACGTCGCCCTTCATGGTGCTCGACGCGCTCAAGTCGAGCAGCTTCGATGCCCTGCTGCTCGATCTCAACTACACCCGCGACACCACCTCCGGACGCGAAGGCCTCGACCTGCTCTCGCAGATTCGCTCGCACGAAGCTCAGTTGCCGGTTGTCGTGATGACCGCCTGGGCCAATCTCGAGCTGGCCGTTGAAGCCATGCGCCGCGGCGCCAATGACTTTATCCAGAAGCCCTGGGACAATGCGCGCCTGCTGACCATTCTGCGCACGCAGATCGACCTCTACAACGCCGTGCGCCGCGCCCAGCGCCTCGAAGCGGAAAATCGGCTGCTGCGCACCGCGAATCTGCCGGAGATGATTGCCACAGCTCCGGCCATGCAGCCGGTGCTGGCGACCATCGCGCGCATCGGCCCTTCAGACGCCGCCGTGCTGATCACCGGCGAGCACGGAACCGGCAAGGAAGTCGTGGCGCAGACTCTGCATGCCCTGTCCGGCCGCGCTTCGCGCTCCCTGGTGGCCGTGAACACTGGCGCGCTGCCTGAAGGCACCTTCGAAAGCGAGTTGTTCGGACACGTGAAGGGCGCGTTCACCGACGCGCGCACCGAACGCATTGGCCGCTTCGAGCTGGCTGAGGGCGGCACGCTCTTCCTCGACGAAATCGCCAACGTCCCCCTGCGCCAGCAGGCGAAGCTGTTGCGCGTGCTCGAAACCGGCGAGATGGAGCGCGTGGGCTCGTCGAAAACGCGCCGCGTAAACGTGCGCATCGTCTCGGCGACGAACTCCGATCTGCGCAAGGAAGTCGACGAAGGCCGGTTCCGCGCCGATCTCCTCTTCCGGCTGAACACCGTCGAGATCCATCTGCCTCCGCTCCGCGAGCGCCGCGAAGATATCCCGCCGCTGGCCGCGCATTTCCTCACCCGCTACGCTCAGCGCTATCGCAAGCAGGTGCAGGGCATCGATCCGGCCGCGCTGCAGCTCATGCTGCACTACGCGTGGCCTGGCAACGTGCGCGAGCTCGACCACACCATCGAGCGCGCCGTGCTCATGTCGCGCGAAGACATCATTGAAGTTCCCGACCTCGGCCTCAGCCCCGCCCGCGTCTCCACGCAGGCTCTGGAAGAGATGAGCCTGGAATCGGTGGAGAGTATCCTCATCCGCAAAGCCCTCTCACGCTGCAACGGCAACGTGAGCCAGGCGGCCGAGGCCCTGGGCCTGAGCCGCGGGGCCCTTTACCGGCGGATGGAGAAATATGGCATTTAGGCCCGACGGCCGCAGACACAAAGTTGCCCATCAGGCCCCCTCCTTCGAAACGCGCCTCCGTGTCTACTGCACCATCGCCGCGATTCTCTTCATCGGTCTCTGTGCCGCCATCCTTGCGCTGCTGCACGTTTCCGCCGGGCCCATGTTTGCCACGCTGGGCATTCTGCTGCTGGCGCTGCTGCTCACCTTTGCCGCGCTCATTGAAGAGGCTGTCCGCCCCATCCAAACCCTGGCCAACGTTGTTGCTGCGCTCCGCGAAGAAGACTACTCGTTTCGCGCCCGCGGAGCCAATCGCGAAGACGCGCTCGGCCAGCTCTCCCTCGAGATCAACGCCCTCGCCGACACGCTCCAGGCGCAACGCGTAGGCGCGCTCGAAGCCGTTGCCCTGCTCCGCCGCGTTATTGCGGAGATGGACGCACCGGTCATCGCCTTCGATCAGGACTGGCGCCTGCGCCTCCTCAATCCCGCGGCCGAGCGCGCCTTCGCTCTATTACCGACGCGCGACCTTGGCAAAACCGCCGACGAACTGGGGCTCGCCGGCCTCACCGAGCAGCCGAGCGAGACCATCCTGCCCGCGGAAGCACAAACCAACCTCCTGCGCATGCGGAATCGCAGCGACCAGACCGTCCGCTGGATGATCCGGCGCTCGACCTTCCGCCAGCGCGGCGTGCCGCACACGCTCATCGTCCTATCCGACGTGAGTGTGGCTCTGCGCGAAGAAGAGCGCCTCGCCTGGCGGCGCCTGATTCGCGTCATCGGCCACGAGATCAGCAATTCGCTTACTCCCATCAAATCCATCGCCGCCAGTCTCCGCTCGCGCATCAGCCCCGCGCCCGAAGATGCGCCAGCGCCACCCGCGCCACCTGCGAATGGAACCCTCAAGCGCGACATGAATCGCGGATTGTCGGTCATCGAAAACCGCGCCGATTCCCTCAACCGCTTCGTCCAGGCCTATCGCCAGCTCGCGCAGCTGCCTGCCCCGGTCCTGAAGCGCGTGCCGCTGCTGCCGCTGCTCGAACGCGTCGTCAGCCTCGAGATTCGGCTCGATGTCCGCTTGCTCTCTGCGCCGGACGTCGAGTTGCTCGCCGATCCCGATCAGATCGAGCAGCTTCTCATCAACCTGGTGCGGAACGCCGTCGAGGCTGCGACCGCGTGTGTGGGAGAAGGCGCAGAGGTCGCCAGCATCTTCGCGCCCTGCCAGCCCGAAGTCACACTGCGCGCCTTCGACGACGGCGATGTCGCCGCGATCGAAATCGAAGACAACGGTCCAGGCCTCGCGAATCAGGAGAACCTGTTTGTCCCGCTCTACACCACCAAGAAGTCCGGCTCCGGCGTTGGCCTCGCGCTGGCGCGACAGATCGTCGAAGCCCATGGCGGGGCCATCGCTCTGCGCAACCGTGAAGGCAAGTCCGGCTGCATCGCAGAGGTGCGCATCCCCATCGCCGAGCGCGCGCGCGGCTAAAAAGAAAGGGCAGGCCGAAGCCCGCCCTTCTCTTGCAGTGTTTCTTTGCGAGTTACTTCGTGCTGGCGTTCGTGCTGGCGCGGTCAACGGCGTGGGTGATGGTGTGAATGAAGTCCTGCGCCGCGTTGTCGCTCGGCATCTGGACCTGACCGTTCAGGATCGCCTGGAACTGCTTGACCTGCCCATACAGTTCCTGCGTCTCGCCGTGGTCCTGGTTCAGCTCGGCTCCATTCAGAGTCGCGCCGATATACGCTCCCTTCGCGCGCGCGTAGCTCAGGATCGCAGCGCTGGCGCCTGCGGAAGCAGAGCCCTCGCGCCCCACGGGCCCGGCTGCGGCATCCACGCCGGCGCCGATCTTAAAGTGTCCGGACATCAGAGCCTGCATGCCGCTGTCGTTCATGATCATCATCACGTAGCCCTGCACCTCGCCGCCGATCTGCGCGCCCCAGGTGGCGCCCGAAAGATCGAAGGGAGCAGGTGGGCTCCACTGGCCACTGGAGGTGCGGCACGTCGCAACGCCGGCTCCATGCTGCCCGCCGACGATGAAGCCAGCCTTCACCATCTTGGGAATCACCGCGACGCATTTCGCATCGCGCAGAACATTATCGGGTATGCCGGCCTTCGATTGCGGACCGGTCAGATCCTGCATCACCTGGCCCGCCGCGTTCAGTTCGCTGTCGGCCCGGCTCTGCGCAAATGCTGACATCGAGAGTGCTCCCGCGAGCGCTCCCAGGGTGAAAACAACAACAGATTTCTTCATCGCCTCGTTCCCTCCTCATTCGCTTAAGCTTTCTCAAAATGCACGGGGCACATGGCGTCGGGCGCGGGGATCGCGGGTCGATGCCCCGGCAGTCGGCCCCTGTGTGTAGGAATTGCCAGGGGGTGCCAGGGTTGTTCCCCGCACCAACAGATTTTGTTGGAATCGAAGCCGCGCCGGGGATGGCCTGCCGGCGAGTCCTGCGCCGCGCTACAATTCCTCACACCCATCCCCCCGTAAGGACTTCCCTATGCCCTGCTCGGTCTTCGTCGGTATCAGTGTCGACGGCTTTATGGCGCGTCCTGACGGCACGGTCGGCTTCCTGCCCGAAAATCCCGAGCCGCACGGGTTTACGGAGTTTTACGGAAGCGTCGACGCCGTCGTGATTGGGCGCAGGACCTGGGAGTGGGTGCTCTCGTATGGTCAATGGGCGTATGGCAGGATGCGTGTGGTTGTCCTTAGCTCACAGCCCATCGATTTCAGCGCGTTTCCTGAAGCGCGCGTGGAGCAGATGTCCGGAGAACCGGCGAACATCGTCGCGCAGCTCGCAGCCACCGGCGCCCATCATCTCTACGTCGATGGAGGCATCACCATCCAGCGCTTCCTCCGTGCCGGCCTCATCGATCGCCTCATTGTCACGCGCGTCCCGGTCCTCATCGGCGACGGCATTCCCCTCTTCGGAGCCTTACCGCACGACGTCGCCCTGCGCCACGTGAAAACGCAGTCGTATGGGAGCGGCCTGGTGCAGACTGAGTACGAGATCCCCCGCGCTTCGTGAGCATGCGCGCAAGGTTCGGCCTGCTGCTCGCTCCAAAAGCAAAGCGCCCGCCACCAGGCGGGCGCTTCATCTTCCTTGTAGCAGTTCGTTGTTGTGGCTATCCCGGCGGAATCACTCGGCAGCCGATGCCTGGCCGACGTCGACTTTGATGGTCGTCACGAGAACGGCGCCGCGCTCGTCCGTGTTCGTCGCCGTGATCGTCGCTTCTCCGGCTTTGGCCGCCGTCACCAATCCCTCAGCTGTGACTGTGGCTACCTTCGGATCGCTCGAAGTCCAGGTCACGTGCTGCGAGAGATCACGGCTCCACGGCGCGCCTGAGTACTGGCCGATCGCCACGAGTTTTGTCGTATCGCCGATCCACTCGAGCTTCTGATCGCCGGGGAGAATCTTCAGGCCCGAAGGCACGATCGCGGATGAAGTCGTCGAGCAGGGAACCGTGAAATTCGCGCTGCCCCAGACGATCCCAAATTCGCCCATCGCGCTCGCCTTAATATCGGTGTTGCCGGTCCAGGTAGTGGATGCGGTCACCAGGCCCGTGGAACTCACCGATCCGACTTCGGATAAGTCGGAACTCCAGGTGACGGAGTCGGTAATATCTTCCGTCTTCGTAGCGTGGCCGCTTTGTGTATAGACGCCGTACGCCGTATATTGGGCAGTTCCTCCCTGCGAAACGCAGGCGCCGGCGGAAGGCTCCACATAGATTTGCGTCAACTTGTAGGTAGTGCAGCCGCTGGTGCCCAGCATCGAAACCAGTCCCACGAGGCCAAGTCCGGCCATCGCTGGGCCCGAGAGCTTACGAAACGGCATAATGCTGCGAAAACGCATAGGAATGAATCACCCTCCTCAGGAAGACTGAAGAGCTTGCGCGGCTCTCTGGCTTTCTGGTTTACGAATCTTGAGCGAGATTATAGGCCCACAGTTACCCTGGGGTATTCCACTTTCGGGGTAGGAATGCGCGGAGGAGTATCCGAGCGGTAAGCTCTTGATCCGGAACGGTCCTTCTCTCCATCTCCGCTCACAGGAACTCCTCCCGCACCCCTGCCGGATAGAGTAAAAAGAAGATCGCCGAAACGTCTCCCGTAACATCTTTAGGCTATGCACGAAGCTGAGGTACTGACGCCGAAAGAGACCGGATCCCCGGTCGTCGCACTGCACTTCCGGGTGGGGCGATTCTTCAATCCCGACGTCCCGGATCACAATTTCTGGCAGGCGCTGCGCTGGATGCGCACCCGGGTTCCCGAGCCCTGGCGCCCGTGGATTCCGTCTGAGCCAGGGCCGCCCCCTCCCTCGCGAGTAGCCGGCAGCACCCTCCGCACAACCTTCATCAATCACGCGACATTTTTACTACAAACTGCTGGTATCAATATACTTACTGATCCTGTATGGTCTCTTCGCGTCAGCCCGGTTCAGTGGACGGGCCCGAAACGGCACCGCGCTCCCGGCATTCGCCTGGAAGATCTCCCGCCAATCGACGCGATCCTCATCAGCCACAATCATTACGACCATTTCGATCGGCCGACGCTGCGAACGCTCGCTCGAATCCATAGGCCCGCGGTCTTCTGTCCCCTCGGGCTTGCACGGCCACTGCTGCGCCTCGGCTTCCGCGAAATTCATCAGCTGGATTGGGGGCAATCGGTGGGTTGGCGCGGCATACCGGTTCACTGCGTTCGGGCGCAGCACTTCGCCGCCCGCACCCCCTTCGATCGCAATCGAACGCTCTGGTGCGGATGGGTGCTCTGCCCTGACGGCGGTAACTTGTACTTCGCGGGCGATAGCGGTTTCGGCAGCTTCTTTCAGCAGATCGGCGGCGCGTTCGGCCCCATCCGCCTCGCGCTCCTGCCGATCGGCGCCTACGAACCGGAATGGTTCATGGGCCCGGTTCACATGACGCCCGAGCAGGCCGTCGAAGTGCATGCTTTGGTTCAGGCGCAAACCACGATCCCCATGCATTACGGCACGTTTTCACTCGCCGACGACGGCGAATCCGCGCCCTTGGATCGCCTCCGCGCCGCCCTTGAAGGAGATTCCCGAGCGGCGGAGTTCCTCGTGCTTCAGGAAGGCGAAGGCCAGGTCGTCCCCGAGTTGCGGACCCAGCCCTGACTCCCGGAAAGCCGCGCTTCGCGAGCGATCGAAGCGTTGGCTTGCCGGTCCGAGATCCTTCACTGCCCCGAACTGCCAAAGCCCTTGCCCGCTCGCAGCGACTCGTTCAGATCCTCTGCCTGCTCGACAGGACCCGTCAGCACGGGAACCGGAACCATCTGCCCGATCTTGTCTCCTGCCTTGAGTTCTGCCGGAGACTCCCCAAGGTTCGTCATCACCACAAGAATCTCACCGCGGTAGCCTGCGTCAATCACCCCGCCCGTCAGCGCCAGTCCGCGCGTTGCCATCGACGAGCGATCCCGTACCAGCAGTCCCAGCGGAGCGCCCGATTCCGGATGCCGTGCTTCCACGGCCACTCCCGTGCGCAGCCGCACCGTCGCGCGCGGAGCCAGATGCGCGTCCTCGAGGAGAAAGATGTCGTAACCCAGGTCCTCGCCCGGATGCGCCACCACCGGCAGACGGGCGCCGGGTTCGAGCAATTTCACGCGCAGCATACCGTCCATAGTACCGGCGAGCGGCGACTCTGACCCGCCGAAGCCGATTGCGATCGATTGTGAGATGGAATGGTAGGCACGACTGGACTCGAACCAGCGACCTCTTCCGTGTCAAGGAAGCGCTCTAACCAACTGAGCTACGCGCCTACAGCGGCAGGACTAACGCTTATCATACCAGCTTCCGCCGGCGGCTCTTCCCTCTTCCGGCTCGCAACCCTCGACCACTTTCTGCCCATTCGGCCGCTGCCTGCATTACCATGAATCTTTTGCTGATCGATTCCCGACGAGCTGAGGCCGATAGCCACGTGATCCGATGAACGACCTCCGCGCTACACCCAATCTGCTCACTTTTCTCCGGCTCGTGCTGGCGCCCTTCCTGGTGCTGGCCGTGCTCGACGGACACTTCCAGATCGCCTTCGGGCTCTTTGTCCTCGCCGGCATCACCGATGCCCTTGACGGCCTGCTCGCCCGGCTTTTGCACCAGGGTACGATGCTCGGCCAGTATCTCGATCCCGTTGTCGACAAGCTGCTGCTCAGCACGCTCTTCCTGGTCCTGCATCACGAAGACCTCATCAGCCTGCGTGTCACCGTCCTCGTCTTTGCGCGCGACCTCGGCATTCTGATGGTGGCCGCCGTGCTCTATGCCACGACTTCCATCCGCAGCTTCCAGCCAAGCTTCTTCGGCAAATCGAACACCGTCGCGCAGATTCTCGCCGTGGCCGCGGTCATCCTTAGCCAGGTATGGCATCCGGAGTGGGTTCTCTGGGTGCGCAAGTGGTCGCTCGAAGCCACCGTCGTCCTCACCCTGATCTCAGGATTGCACTATGCCTGGCGCGTGATCTGGCAGATCGGCTCCCCAGGCGTCGCCAGGAACAGCGCTTAAGCCTCAGGGTGCTTCCCTGCCTACCAGGCGAGACCCGGCGGCAGAAACTCCGTAAACAGGTCGTCGTAATACGGCTTCAGCTCTTTCAGGTTGGGCTTCCCGTGCCCCTTGGAATAGAGATCGTACTGATTGAACTTCAGCACCCACTCCAGCATCGCCCGGTCCTTGTCATTGCACAGGTGATCGTACGCCCGGTGTTTGTGCCACGGGTAGAACGAGTGGAAACGCAGTATGTACAGCGCCTCGTCGCGCAGGTATGGCTTCATCACTGCGGCGATGTAGCCGTCGTGCCCGAACGACATGTGCACGTTCTCGAGCCCGCAGTTCGGCTCATAGATTCCATATTTTGTCTGGTAGTCCGGAACCTTGCGATCCGGATTCGCCTTGAAGTACTCCGCAAAAACAATATCCGGCGACCACGCGCAGCCCACGGGAAAGGTGTCGCCCACCACGCCCCACTGCGGCTCGCCATACAAACACAGGCACTTGCCCAGGTCGTGCAGGAACCCGGTCAGGACCATCCAGCGCGGATGTCCGTCAGCCCGAATCGCCTCGGACGTTTGCAGCAGGTGCTCAACCTGCGTCAGATCGGTATCGGGATCGCTGTCGTCAACCAGCGTATTGAGAAACTCGGCTGCTTCCCAGACCGTCTTCTTCCCCTTGTTCAGACTGAAGTACTCATCCTCTTTCCCGAGCACGTAGTCGACCGTCTGATGCTCATGATTGAGCCGGTAGAATTCGGCGACGCCAGGCTGAGCCGCTGCGTCATATTGCCGGAACTGCTCCTTCGACCTGCCTTCCCGGTAGCGTCCTTCTAGAAATTCGTCCCACTGCTCGAGATCGCGAAGCGGAGCGTGCGTCTGCGGAGAAGGTGTGCTCATCGGTGGACTCCCTCCGCCACCAGTTTAGCCCTGCGTCCGATTCCGCAAGTTCCGCTGGGCGCCGAGTGAGCCGGTCTTTCGCCCGGTTACAGCGTCGATGCCGGCTTCTCTTCCGTGCAGCCCAGCTCTTTGCCTTCCTTCGCGAGATCGCCGGCCGCGGGCGTTGCACTCAGCGCATAAATGCGCCGCATCCGTGTCAGTTCAGGAAAGTCGTAATGCGTGCAGAGATTGATCTCCCACACGTCGCCGCTGTGCCGGTTGACCGCGTAGCGTCGCAGCGTCTCATCGGGGCCCGGTGACGTGCTCTCGCGGATGAGGATGAAGCTCGAGAATCCCGGAATGAACGCCCGGCCCAGATCCATGCTGTTCATCTCGATGTGGGTGTCGCTCAGATCGATTTGTTCGTGTTTCGCCACAACCCGAGCCATCCGTCGCGCCTGAGATTCGGTGATCCCATGCGCGGGCGAGCTTTGTGCGATGGCACATGCGACCGCAACCAGCGGCAGAGCGGCAATCCTGAGGCAACGCATGGTCTCCAGTTTGATGGTTCCGCGTGCGGACAAGCAACCCCTCCTGCCAGGAATTTTCAACAGCGCCGTGTCGTTAGAATCGCTCCATGCCCTCACAGCCCTGCTTCACTCCGGAAGCTCTCAAATTTCTGCGCGGCCTCAGGCGCAACAACCGCCGCGAGTGGTTTGAAGAGCGCCGCGACGTCTTCGAACGCGCAGTGAAGCAGCCTATGATCGCCCTCGTCGATCGCATCACCGCGGGCATGGCCGACTACGCGCCCGCCCACGTGCGCCCGGCGTCGAAGTGCATCTTTCGCATCTACCGCGACACGCGCTTCTCCAGCGATAAGACCCCCTACAAGACGCATCTCGGCGCGTGGTGGGCGCGCAATGGACTCGAGAAGACATCCGGCGGCGGCTACTACATTCACATTGGCGCCGACGAGTTTGTCATCGCCGCGGGCGCGTACATGCCCGAGAAGGAGCAAACTCTCGCCATCCGTCGTCATTTACTTGAGCACCATGCGGAGTTCCGCCAGATCATCGAAGATCGCAGATTGCTGCGCGCCTTTTCCGTGCACGATCCCGTCGCTCTGTCGCGGCCGCCCAAGGGCTTTCCGCACGAACATCCTGCGATCGAGTGGATCAAATGGCGTCAGTGGGGCGTAACGGCCCACCTCCCTGCAGAGGAAGCTCTCAACCCGAATCTTGCCGCCGCGATCGAGAAGCGCTTCCGCCTCGCTGCGTCGCTCGTCGAATTCCTGAATGCGCCCATGGCGCAGCCACAGCGCCCGCGACGCGTGTTGATCAGCGCATTGCCCCGCAAGTAATCGTCTTTACGCCCGAGAAGAAGAGGACTACACTTCCGGCCAGAAACAAGAGCCGGAGTCGCCCGTCACGAATCGCTCCAAACCCGCTTTCCATGCGGCTTTCCGGCCACTCCAACCCTGAAAAACCCCAAAATCAGCCGTTTTCCAGAGAAATACCAGGGAAAACCGCAAAATACCTGTGGAAACCGGGGTTTTCACCTTGACAAACGCTCCTGAAAGCCGCAAGGTTAACGGCGGCAGGTTCTTCCGGACCCGCGTCATTATTGGCTTCGGCGCGTACTCGGCGCACTGGCTTCCCGGAGGTTCCCACCCTGATACAGGCAACACAAAGGAGGAAGACTCAATGGCAGCAACCCTGACGAAGACCGCTCTGGTCCGGCAACTGGCCGAGAAGCTTGAGCTCACCAACAAACAGTCGGCAGCGTACCTCGACCTGCTGGCGGAGACTGCGATCAAAGAGACGAAGAAGAATGGCGTTTTCGTCATCCCCGGTCTTGGCCGCCTCGTGAAGGCCGAGCGCAAAGCCCGCATGGGCCGCAATCCGCAGACCGGCGAACAGATCAAGATCAAGGCGAAGACCGTCGTGAAGTTCCGCGTCGCGAAGTCGGCCAAGGATTCGATCGCGCCGCCGAAGAAGTAGTTTCCCGGAATCCAAACAGTTCCAGGCAAGCAGAAGAAGCGGACTTCGGTCCGCTTCTTCTGTTTTGCGGCCCGTTTCGCTGGGTACCCGCGCGTGCCGTGGCGATTACCAGCGCGTGCCGCAAACTGTAATTCTTTTGTACCCTTCCCTCAGGTCGTCGGCCCCGCGGCGCACACTGTCGGTAACCGCACTGAGCCGGGATTTCTCTTTCCCTGCCCAGCGACGCGCCGGAGACCTGTCGTGAACGCACTGCTTGTCTATCCTCGCTTCCCCGACACCTACTGGAGTTTTCGATTCGCCCTGTCATTTCAGGGCAAGCGGGCTGCACAGCCTCCGCTGGGGCTGATGACCGTTGCGGCGCTGATGCCGCGAAGCTGGAACAAGCGGCTTGTGGATACGAATGTCGAGAAACTCCACGACCGCGACATTGCGTGGGCCGACGTCGTTTTCATCAGCGGGATGCACGTGCAGTCCCAGGACCTCATCGCCATCGTCCGCCGCTGCCGTGCCCGCGGTCGCCGCACTGTGGTGGGTGGGCCTGTCGCCAGCAGCCTGCCTGCATCGGAACTGGAAGCCGATCACGTCGTGATCGGAGAAGCTGAGGACCTGATTGCTTCCCTGGCCCGCGATCTCGAAGGGGGCGAAGCCCGCGCGGTTTACCAGGCCAGTGAGCGGCCCTCCATGGAATGCAGCCCCTTGCCCATGCTCGGCCTGATCCGCATGAATCGGTACAGCACGATGACCGTGCAGTATTCGCGCGGCTGCCCGTTCAACTGCGAATTTTGCGACATCATTGAAATTTACGGTCGCCGCCCGCGGAGCAAGGCGGTTGCGCAGACCCTCGCCGAGTTCGACCAGCTCCATGCCGCCGGCTGGCGTGGACCGGTGTTCATCGTCGACGACAACTTCATTGGCAACAAAGTGCGCGTGCGGGAGCTCCTGACGGCGCTGACGGAATGGCAGAAGGCGCGCGGCTATCCCTTCCGGCTGATTACGGAGGCCTCCCTCAATCTGGCCGACGACGACTCCCTGTTGCGCGCCATGCAGGATGCCGGTTTCGCATCGGTTTTCCTCGGCATCGAGACCCCCGATGAACCGAGCCTCGCTGCCGCGCAGAAATTCCAGAACACGCGGCGAGACCTCATCGCCAGCATCCGCCACATCCAGCAGCACGGCATCGAGGTCATGGGCGGTTTCATTCTCGGCTTCGACACCGATCGCGAGGATGTCTTCGATCGCCTGGTGGAATTCATCGAGAAGAGCGAGATTCCGATTGCGATGGTCGGCCTGCTGCAGGCCATGCCCGGCACGCGCCTGTTCCGCCGGCTCTTTCAGGAGGGCCGGATTCTTCATGCGGGAGGCGGCAACAACACCGGCTGCGAGTTGAATTTTCAGCCTCGTATGAACGCCAGCCGTCTGGTCGACGGCTACCGTTCGGTGCTGCAGCGGATCTACAATCGCCCCGCGTATTACGCGCGCGTGCGCGCCTGCCTCAGCCGTTGCCAGCCAAAATACCGGGCACACCTTACGCTGGAGAATCTGCGCGCGCTGTTTTTCTCGATGCTGCGGCTGGGCATATTTGGCAAAGCCCGGCTGTGTTACTGGAAGTTCGTTCTCTCCGCGGCCACTCGCCATCGGCGCTCCTTCGGCGCCGCGATGACCCTGGCGGTGATGGGGTATCACTTCCAGAGGATGACCGAGCGGATCCTGGAAGGCGAGGTCTGATCGAAGCTCCGGCACTGCGCCCCGGCGCCGCCCTGGCTGCCGCCTGCGGCCTCGTCCTGTACGATGACGCTGGTGGCTCTGCTCTCCGTCTCCGATCTCACTATCGCTTTCGGCTCGACGCCCGCCGTCCGCAGCCTCTCGCTGTCCGTCGGCGAAGGTCAATCCCTCGGACTCGTCGGCGAATCGGGCTCCGGCAAATCGGTCACAGCGCTCGCGATCCTCGGCTTGCTCGGCGAGTCCGCATCCGTCGCGGGCAGCATCCACTATGACGGTCGCAACCTCATCGCTCTCGCTCCCGAAGCGCTCCGCCGCCTGCGCGGACGCCAGATCGCAATGGTCTTTCAGGAGCCCATGACCGCCCTCAATCCGGTGATGCCCATCGGCGAGCAGATCGCCGAAGCCGTGCGCGTGCATCAGCGCGATCTTTCCCGCCGCGACGTCCGCCGGCGCGTAATTGAGTCCATGCATTCCGTCGCTCTGCCCGATCCGGAGGCCCGCTACAACCACTATCCCCACCAGTTTTCCGGCGGTCAGCGCCAGCGCATCCTCATCGCCATGGCGATCGTCAATCGCCCGCGTCTGCTCATCGCCGACGAGCCCACCACCGCGCTCGATGTCACCGTTCAGGCGCAGATCCTTGAACTGCTGCGCAGCCTGCGCGAGCGTTTCGGCCTCGCGATGCTTTTCATCTCCCACGATCTCGCGGTCGTCGCGCAGGTGGCGGATCGCGTCGCCGTGATGCGCCACGGTCTGCTGCTCGAAGAGGCGCCCTCCGCCGCGCTTTTCCGCCAGCCGCTCCATGCCTACACGCGCAGCCTGCTCGGCGCGGTGCCTACTATGAAGACCAACCTCGACCGGCCGCTCGCCACGCTGCAACCGCGCAGAGCCACCTCGGTCCGCTTTCGCATAGGCGAACCCACCTCCCCGCCCCCGCCACCCCTCCGCGAGGCAGAGCCCGGTCACTGGGTTCGCGAACCCTGGCCGGTCCCGGAGATCTCAAACCCGGCAGAATGAATCCAATCCTGTTGTAGATTGGAAAGCGGCCCTGTTGCCGTATGCGCGCACTCATCCTTTCCGACATCCACGCCAACCTCGAAGCCCTGGAGGCCGTGCTCGCCGCATCCCCGGCGTATGACGTCGTGTGGAATCTCGGCGACCTGGTGGGCTACGGCGCCAACCCCAATGAGGTGATCGACGCATCCCGGCGATTGGGGACCGTCTTCGTCCGCGGTAACCACGACCGCGCCTGCAGCGGCCTGGGTGGCATCGACGAGTTCAACCCCATCGCGCAACGCGCCGCTCGCTGGACCGAGTGCGTGCTCAGCAGCGAGCACCGCGACTGGCTGCGCGGCCTCGCCACCGGGCCCATTCACCCCGACGGCCCCTATGTCAGCTGCGTCCACGGCTCGCCGGTCGACGAGGACGAATACATTGTGACGGTGCGCGATGCATGGCCCACGCTGCACGACACCGGCACGCGGCTCACCTTTTTCGGGCACACGCACATCCAGGGCGGCTTTGCCACCAACGATGACGAATGGTTCAAGTTAATGCCCGAGTACCGTTCGAACCATCAGGCCGAGGAGTTCGAACTGCGGCTGCGCGACGGCGCCCGCTATCTCATCAATCCAGGATCGGTGGGGCAGCCGCGCGACGGCGACTGGCGAGCAGCGTTCCTTCTTTACGACGATGCGCAGCGGCTGATTACCTGGTATCGCGTTCCTTACAACGTGCGCGGCGCCCAGAATCGCATTGTGGCCGCCGGCCTGCCTGACCGGCTCGCGTGGCGGCTTCGCGACGGGCGGTGAGGCTAGAACCGCCGCAGCCATGCATCGACGACCGACCGCAGGCGATCGAGCAGGCTTCGATTGTGCGCGCGTGAAAACGTGGGCATCTCCCGCCAGCGCAGCGCTTCGGCATCCGCCAGGTTTCTGATGCGCTCCGCCGTGCGTTCGTCGTCAGCAGTAGGAGCGGTGAAGTTCATCTCGGCAGGGGTCATGTCAGAAATCCTTCCTGAATATCAGGAGTTGGTCCTGCCGAAGCAGGGCCCGGAACGAATCCGGAACGTCGAGTGCGTGAAAGACTCGGGCGCAGGTCTCAGCCCTTCCCTCTCGCCGCCCTGGGAATGCGGAGGCCGCGCAGTTCCGCGCGCAGCATGTTCACCAGCGAGGTGTGCGTGGGCTCGGTGCGGCGCTGGCGCAGGCGTGCCAGCTCGCGCAGCATCTCCAGGCGTTCCTGCTGTAGTTCGGCGACGGCGAATTGAATATCGCGCAGCATGGCGCGCAACACGACCGGGGATTCGTGTGCAACGGAAAGTTCAACGGTGACTAACTGATCGACGAGAGATGTGGTATCCAGCATGATCTTGCTCCTTCCCGCGAGCGATGCAGAAAGGATGGCTGGATTTTGCCGCAAAGCCGGTGATCGATATCACCTTTGTCATTGGGTCTAAGTGCGCCAAATGACGCACTTATGGAAAGATATACCGCGCAGTTGCCGAACTTATGTCGATGGATTGCGGCGGCTTCTTTTGCCGGAATACGGATTCCCCTTTTCGCCTCAGTGCGGCCGCATCACGAGCCGGTCGTACAACCCGCCGACAATCGCTCCCACAATGAGCGTCGCCAGAACGACATAGCCCGCTTCGATCATGAGCAGATCGTGCGGCAGCCGCACCAGTCCATACAGGCTCGCCGCGGCCACGGCTCCGCAAAGCAATACCGCCATCAGGACTCCCTGCAGCACGCCTTTGCGATGACCCACGGTAAGGAGCCACGCGACTCCGTAGGCGAAGAGCAGCAGGACCGCCGCAGTGAGCAGATGCGGCGTGTACCACCAGACGATCTCCTTCACCTCGGCGCGCGTTAGCCCGAGAGCGCGCACCAGACGCGGCCGGAAGAGATACTGCGCATGCCAGATGGCTCCCACGCACCAGGCCGCGAACGCCGCCAGCACCACCGGCAGATGGTGGATCGGCTTCGTGGCCCGCGTTGGGTCCGCGGGTTTCCAGAATCCTGCCTCGATGGCCTGCCCCAGGCATCCCTGGGCGCAGGGCGAGTGCTCCGGCCAGCGCGTGCAGCCGCACAACTGCACGTCGGGAACGCCATGCATCCCGGTCGTCGCCGCACGCATGGCATCGAGGCTGACCACGGCGGGCTTATGGGTCTCAGGACATGTGACGAGGCGCCCTCCGGAATAGCGGTTGTAGAGGTTCCGGATCCAGAGCACGGAGGGAAGCAGAATCAGGAATGCGCCGAGCAGGGAGAGCACGAGCCAAAAGAGGAAGATCATAGCCCACCTCTGGATGGCACGAAGTCTGCACCGATCGGCAAAGGCCGTCAGTGACCGCGGTCACCCAGGGCAGAGCCTCCCCCTCAGAGTTCGGGAGACCCGGAGGCAACGGACGCGTGCACCGGAAAATACCAACGCCAGAGAAATGCAGAGGCGCGATTCTCCACGTCATGCGATCTTCGCCCTCCGCCGCCAGGGCCTCCGCGCGGTCGGCCCGGCGTCTATACTGGCCCATTGCAGGAGTCGTTAATGCCCTTGTCGCGCAGGAAGTTCCTCGGGGGCTTTGCCCTCGCCGCCGTTCCCTTCCCCACTTCCCTCACCAACCTGCTGGCCCAGTCGGTTTCGGCAAGCTGCCCGTTCCGCTTATCCGTGATCAACGATGAGATCTCATCGGACTTCGATCACGCCTGCTCGGTCGCGGCCAACGACTTCGGCTTGCATTGGATTGAGCTGCGCAGCATGTGGGGAAAAAACGTCACCGATCTGAATGACGACGAGGTGGCGCGGGCGCAGGCGATTCTGAGCAGGCACAGCCTGAAGGTAACGGACATTGCCAGCCCGCTGTTCAAGGTTGACTGGCCCGGAGCGCCGACGAAGAGCGGTCTGAAGAAGGATCAGTTTCAGGCGCACGATACCTTCACGCAACAGGAAGCGCTGCTGGAGAAATGCATCAGGCTGACGAAGGCTTTCGGCACCGATCGTGTGCGCTGCTTCGACTTTTGGCGGCTGACGGATGTGCGTCCTTACCGTGACGCGATCAACGCCAGACTGCGCGAAGCCGCGGACCGGTGCGCGAAGGATAACGTGATTCTGCTGCTCGAGAACGAGATGGACTGCAACACGGGCAAGGCCGAGGAAGCCGTGGCCACCCTGGCCGCCGTGCCGCAGAAGAACTTCATGCTGAACTGGGATCCGGGGAATGCGGGGACGTTCGCCGATGAGATTCCCTACCCCAATGGGTTCGACCTGTTGCCGAAGGAGCGCATCGGCCACTGCCACGCGAAGAACGTCAAGCGCGAGCCGGGCGGCAAGTGGGAGTGGGAACCCGTGGGCACGGGCATCGTCGACTGGGTGGGCCAGCTGCGCGCGCTGCACGCGATCGGCTACCACTACGCTGTGAGCCTGGAAACGCACTGGCGCGGTGCGGGCACGCCCGAGGCGTCCAGCCGCATCAGCATGGCGGATTTGAAGAAGGCTTTGAAGGGTGCAGGGATCGCCTGCTAGAGAAAACCGGTAGGCGATGGGCTGTAAGCGAAAGACGTCAGGCTGGAATCTGCAGGCAATGAGGACAGCACTGCGATCTGGATCTTCCATAAAGTCTGTCGCTTGCAGTTTCCGGCGGAGAGTTTTCCGCTTGCAGCTTCTCGCTCGCGCAGCTTTTTCTGAAAAGGGGTGCTGATGATCACACGCAGAGAGTTCGGCAAGACGGCGGCCATGGCTGCGGCGGGTGCCGCGTGGGGGCAGACCGCCAAAAGCTACGCGCAGATCGCGGGCGCGAATGAGCGGGTGCGGTTCGCCACCATCGGGCTGAACGGGCGGGCCTACGCGCATCTCTCGTCGCTCCACGCCAATGCCGAGACGGCCCGACTGGTGGCCTGCGCCGACGTGGAGAGCAACATCCTTGCGAAGTTTGCCGCCGAGGCGCAGAAGGAGCTGGGGTACCAGGTGGCCACGGAAGGCGACTTCCGTCGGCTGCTCGAGCGGAAGGATATCGACGCGATATCGATCGCTACCCCCGATCACTGGCACACGCCGATGGCCATCGACGGGCTGGCGGCCGGCAAGCATGTTTATGTGGAAAAGCCGTGCAGCCACAATCCCGCCGAGGGCGTGCTCCTGATTCGCGCCCAGAAGAAACACGGCAAGCTGGTGCAGATGGGGACGCAGCAGCGCTCCTCGCCGCACACCATCGAAATCGTGGCGCGGATTCACTCCGGGGAAATCGGCAAAACCTATGCCGCGACCGCCTGGTACGTGAACACCCGCAAGTCGATCGGACACGGAGAACCCGCTCCGGTGCCGGCGACCCTGGACTGGGACCTGTGGCAGGGGCCGGCCCCGCGAACCGGATATCGCGACAACGTTCAGCCATACAACTGGCACTGGTTTCGGGTGTGGGGCACCGGTGAGACCCTCAATAACGGAACCCACGAGGTCGACGTCTGCCGATGGGCCCTCGGTGTGGACTATCCCACCCGCGTGACGGCCCAGGGCGGTCGGTACGCCTTCGACGACGACTGGCAATTCTACGACACCCTGGTCACGTCGTTCACCTATCCGGAGCAGATGCTTTCCTGGGAGGGGTGGAGCTGCAATGGAGCAAAAGTCCAGGGCCGGGATCGCGGATCGCAGATCTACGGGACGAAGGGATCGGTGATTGTGGATCGGGATGGGTACGACATCTACGATCTGGGTGGCCATAAGACAAGCGAGTTCCGGGTGCCACATGGACAGACCTCGTCCGCCGACCTGGTGGGGCGCGATTCCATGACTGACGCTCACTTCGCTAACTTCATTGCTGGCATTACAAAAGGGGAACAACTTCATGCTCCGATTGAGGTGGGCAATGTGTCCGTCACGATGCTCCAGCTGTCGAATATCGCCTGGGAAGTGGGCCACGAGCTGAAGCTGGACCCTGGCAACGGTGGACTGATCGTCGGGGATGCAGAGGCCATGAAGGGCTGGACTCGAGAGTACGAGAAGGGATGGGAGCCACGCATCTGAACCCAGCCGTTCAGATTCACAGCGGCTGCAAGGGCTCTTATTTGCAATGAAATAACCTTGAATTCCCCCATTGAAACATCACATATCGACCGGATCTGCCAGAATTTATAGCTGATAGACAGCAGCAAGCGGAGAGAGGATGAAACTGAGCCGGAGACAATGGATTGTGGGCGGCATGAGCGCCACCGCAGCCGCATGGATGCCGAAGTTGGGATTCGCGCAGCCGTGGGGGGCTATTCAGGCAGAGGCTTCAGGAGCGCCGAGCCCGGTTCGGTTAGGGCTGGCTAGCTATACTTTCCGTAACTTTACGCGTACTCAGCTCATTCAATACATGAAAGAATTGCATGTAAATGAACTAAATGCTAAAGATGCCAAGGATCATCTGCCGGAGGATCCAGCGGGCGAGGCAGAAGCTGTTGCGGACTACAAGGCGGCCGGCATCCGGCTCCACGCAGCCGGGGCGATCTACTTTCAGAAGGCGACTGAGGAGGACGTTCGATCGAAGTTCGAGTACCTGAAGCGAGCTGGGATCGGCGTCATGGTCGCCGGCGATCCAACACCCCAGTCGCTCCCCGTGGTCGAGCGCTTTGCGAAGGAATACGACATCCGGGTCGCCATCCACAATCATGGACCGGAAGACAAGCTGTGGCCGTCGCCTCTGGACATCCTGAAGGACATTGGGGGCATGGACTCCCGGATTGGCTGCTGCATCGACGTCGGGCATACCGTCAGAGCGGGCACTGACGTTGTCGAGGCGATTCATGCAGTTGGGCCTCGCCTCTTCAATATGCACATGAAGGATCTGACCGATTTCCATGATAAAGAAAGCCAGGTGGCCGTTGGTGATGGGAAAATGCCCATCCGCGAGATCTTTCAGGCGCTTGCTGCAATCCGTTACCCGGGCTTCGTGGACCTGGAGTATGAGGTGCATGCCGACGATCCGATGCCTGGGGTGGTCAAGAGCTTTGCGTACATGCGGGGTGTGCTGGCCGGGATGGGCTACGCGCCCCAGGCAGCCTGAGGCGTCGATTTCCGTGGCCTGTCCCATATTTCGCGAAGACTCAGGGGCGACCTCCGCCTTATACTGACCGGCAATGTTACCGAAAATCCCTGCAAGGCCGGCGGTTCCCTTCCGGGAGCACGCGGTGGCGGCGCGCCCTGGAGCGACACGATGACGCTCGGCGATCTGAATCCTGTGATGGAGGACGGCGGGCAACACTTGGCTCTGCAGGGCTCCGAGACAATCCTGATCGCCGAAGACGATCCGGTCTTCCGGAAGATTCTCCGGATCTGGCTCGAAGAGTGGGGCTTCGGGGTGAAGGTAGCCGAAGACGGCGATCGCGCCTGGGAGATCCTCCGCCAGGATCAGCCGCCGCAACTGATGATCCTGGACTGGGTGATGCCCGGCATCGATGGGCCGGAGCTTTGCCGGAGGATGCGCGCCGCCAGTCGGGGACCCTATCAGTACATCCTGCTGGTGACGGCGCGCGATTGCACCACCGACGTGGTACGGGGCCTTGAAGCGGGCGCTGACGATTATCTGACCAAGCCCTTCGACAAAGCGGAGCTTCACGCGCGGCTGCGCGTGGGCCGCAGGATCCTCTCGCTGCAGCGGAACCTGATGACCGCACAGGAGAAGCTGCGCTTCCAGGCGACCCACGATTCGCTGACCGGGCTTTGGAATCGCGGCGCGCTGCTCGATCTGCTGCACAGCGAGATGGAGCGAACGCTGCGGACTCATGCGTCGATGGGGGTTCTCATGCTCGACGTGGATCACTTCAAGCCGGTCAACGACACCTACGGGCATTTGACCGGCGACGCTGTGCTGCGCGAGATTGCGCGGCGCATCCAGCGTGCGACGCGCCCGTACGATATGACCGGGCGTTACGGCGGCGAAGAGTTCCTCGTGATTCTGCCGTCCTGCGCTCGTGAGGAGACCCTGAACAGCGCGGAGCGGATTCGGACGGCTATGGAGGCGAACCCGTTCGTGGCAGACGGGATAGAGATTCGCCTGACGGCCAGCATCGGAGCGACGGTGGCGCCGGATTATGCAACGTCAGAGACGGAGCTTCTCTCCCTTGCGGATCTCGCGCTCTATCAGGCAAAGAGCGGCGGGCGAAATCGGGCAGTGCTCAAGACGGGGTTCGGGAACGAGGGATAGGTGGCGGCGGAGCCGCGAGCAACCGAGGCTCCGCGCCCAGTCAGACCCGGCTCGCAACCAAACCGCGCGCATGCCGTGGCAGATCGCGCGTGCCCATCGCGGCGAGCTCCGCCGGATCGTACGATCGCAGAGCGGAGGCCGTGGGCCCGGCCATCACTTCCTTAAAGGCAGTCTGGAATTTATCCATGTCGCTGTGCGTGCCGACGGTGACGCGCACGTACGTAGGCCAGACAGGCCACACGCGCCCGATATAGACGTTACGCTGCGCCATGGCGGCGATCACGTCGTGCCCGGGGCGCCCCGTGTCGATCATGAAGTGGTTGGCCTGGGAAGGAATGAACTTGTAGTTGTTGGCGGTGAGCCACTCGAAGACGCTGGAGCGGATGTCGGTGTTGATCTTGCGGCGCTGTGGGACGAGATCCGGCGTTTCGAGGCTGCTGGTCGCCGCTGCGACGGCGAGGATCGGCATGGAATTCATCCCGTAGGCCTGGATCTTCGCGAGCAGATCGGGTCGGCCGATGGCAAAGCCGCAGCGCAGGCCCGCCATACCGTAAACCTTGGAGAACGTCCGCAGAACAATGACGTCCTTGCCGGCTTTTACCAGATCCAGATTGGGCGTCGCGTCGGAAAAGTGAATGTACGCTTCGTCGATCAGGAGGATGGAGCCCCTGGGCTTGTTGGCAAGCGCGTATTCGATATCGGCGCGGCTGGTGATCGTCCCGGTGGGATTGTTCGGATTGCAGAGATAGAGCACGCCGGCGCTGGGGTCGGCGGAGACCATAGCGCGCACGTCGTGGGAGTAATCCGCGGCAAGAGGAACCTTGACGATCTTCGCGCCGCTGAACTTCGCGGCGTACATCGGCGCCTCGTAGCTCGGATCGGCCACGACCAGCGAGTGGTCCCCCGAGGTGAACGCGAGCACCGTGTAGTGCAGGGGCTCGCTCGATCCGGCGTAGGCGAGGACATTTTCGGGCTTGAGGCCTTCCTGCGCGGCAAAGGTGGCCACGAGCTTGTCGGTCATCTCCATGTCATAGCGTCCGCCCTCGGGCAGCAGACTCGCCATGACGGCGCAGGCTCCGCTGCATGGCCCCAGGGGATTCTCATTCGCGTCGATGCGGACTGAGTCCGGACCGTAGTCATGGGCGATGCGGCGGCGTTGCGCACGGGCAAGCTGCGGCTCGGTGAGGATGGGCACAGCCGCGACGGCGGTTGCGGCGGCGGCCATACCAAAAAATGAGCGGCGAGAGAACGAACGATTCATGTGCGCCTCCTGACTGCGAATGAGGACCCGTACTTCCCTGCTCCAACCGTGGCCCGCCCCCCGCGTTACCGCCCCAGCGCTGCGCGCATGGTTGTGGCCGAGGGGCTGCGTGCTGCAATCACTTCTATCTCGATCAGCGCGCCGGGCGCAGCCAGGGCCGCGACCTGCATCGCGCTGCGTGCCGGCTTGTTGGGCTGATCTTTGGTACCGAAAAACTGCGAGTAGCTAGCCATGAATCCGGCGAAGTCCATTTTTCCGCTCTTCGCCGGATCGCCGGCAAGGTAGGCGTGCATCATCACGATATCCCCGAGGCCGAGATGCTGATCGGCCAGAGTCTTCTGGATGGCCAGGAGAATATTCGTGGTCTGCGTCTGCGTGTCACCCGGTGTGCCCTTCATCGCCGCAGGATCGATCGTGCCGCTCAGGTAGAGCGTGTCCCCGACCCAAACGCCCTCTGAGATGGGGAACGTCGAGTTGTTCGGCAGCGGAATGCGGCTGATGGTCGTCTGCGCCGAAACGGCATGAGGGAGGGCCAGAAGTACGGCGGCCAGCAATGCGGGAACCGCGGACTTAAGAAACAAGGTCGTCTCCTGATTGAATGCGAACGCCGAGCTGGTTGATGACGCGATAGGCCGAGAGCGCCGCTCCTTCCTGCCAGCCGACCAGCTGGCTGGTATGATCGCCGGCAAAGTACACGCGGCGGTCGGGAACAAGCAGCGCATCTGTCTTCACCGGGCCGCGGCCGAAGCCGCTGATCCAGGCGCCCAGGTTGTACGGAATATTACCCCAGTTGATGTACACCGGTTTGGAAAGATCTTTGCCATGTCCGGGGTGCAGCAGCTCGATGGCCCGGCGCGAGGCGGCGAGCTTGGCTTCGACGTTGGGCAATTCCCCGAAGGGCGTCCCGTTTTCGATGGAATAGCCGCTGATGACAATACCCGTATCGGAGAACAAGCGCGCGCTTGGATACCAAACGATGCCGACGGTCTGCTGAAGGTACGAAAGCCCGCCGTAGATGCCGTACTCCTTTTCCCAGAAGCGCGGAGCCTCCCACGCCACTTTGTACGCAGCGTCGTAGGTCACGCCATCGAGAATTTTGCGCACGTCGGGGCTGAAGTCCGCGTCAAGAGTTCTCACCAGCGTGAGGGGCATCGCGCAGATGCAGTAGTCGGCGGTCACGGTTTCGTTGGCGCCGCTGGCGGCCTCGCGATAGACCACGGTGACTCCGTTGGGCGTTTGCCGCAGACTGCGCACCACAGCGCCGTTGCGAATCACCGGCCCGAGAGCTTTGTGGAACGCGTAAGGAATGCGATCCATGCCGCCGATGGGCTGGAACATGGTCGGCTGCCAGTCGATCACTTCTTCAGCGAGCATGCCCTGCCAGAGATCGGCGTCGAGTAGCGCATGCATGGGCAGCGGGTCGATCGGCTCTGGATCGGCTTTCCCCGCGCCCGGAGGCACTTTGAAGCCGGAGCGCGCCGTGCCCTGGAACGTGTAGTCCTTCTGCAGGTCGCCATATTCACGCAGGAACCTGAGCATGCGTTCGCGGTCTTCAGCGGTGATCTCCTCGTCGAGAGCGCCTTGGTCGATGGCTTTCGCGAGCAACTCGGAGACATGGCCGCGCGTGTCGTTGACAGCGCGCCGTTCGGTGACGGCCTTGCCCCCATTGAGCTTGTCGGCCTGCATGAGCGCGCCGCGCGAGGAGTTGATTTCCACTTCGAGGGGAACGCCCAGCTCCTGGCAGTAGCGGAGCATGTTGCGATGGATGGCGGGAAGGCGCGCGGGACCGGCGTTGAAGTAGTTCCCTTCGTCGAATGCGCAGGTCTGTTTGAATCCCGTGGTGAACTCGACGTCGGCTCCGCCGCGGAGCGTCCAGTTACGGCCGCCGCAACGCTCGCGGGCTTCGAGCACCGTACACGACCATCCGGCCCTGCCCAGTTCGTACGCCGCCACCAGCCCGGCGATGCCGCCGCCGAGGATGACGACTTTCGATCCCTGCCCGTCGACAAGGCGCAGGCGATTGGCTTCCGCTTCGGCTTCGGGGACGGCCAGCAGACCCAGGGTCTGCATCATGGAAAAGGCCGCGCCGTATCCACCGGCCTGGCCCACGCGCATCAGAAACTGACGACGGGTAAGACTCATATTCTGCGAATCACCTGTATGCAGCGAGGGGCGGGGGAATGCCCTTGTTATAGCTCAAAGTTTGCGAACGAGCCCTGAAAAAAGCGCCCGTGGCCGGAGACGGGACCACGGGCTTCAGGGAGGCTAAAACAAAATTTTCAGCGCGAGCTGCGTGTTGTACGGCTCGCCTGCGCCGATGCCGGGTGCGCCATAATTAGCGCCGACCGTCGCACCGATGGCACAGGTGCTTGAGTCGGTGCAGTATCCATCGCCCGGCTGCGCCAGGTTCAGATGGTTAAAGACGTTGAACATCTCCACCCGAAACTGAGCGGTGACCCTCTCGGCGACCTGGGTGTTCTTAAAGACTGAGAAATCGACGTCTTCGAAGCCCGGCCCGTGCAGATCGTTGCGCTGGCTGGTGCCGAACTCGTTGGGCAGCGAAGAGGTATAAGCGCCCGGGTTCATCCAGTTCACCTGGTAGTTCTGTACGGCGTGCGAGACGCCGGCGTAGGGGCTCACTCCCTGCGCCTTGTCGGCGCGATCGGCATATTCGCCGGTGCCGCTGCCGCTCTGCCCCGCTGCATTGCTGGCTGAGTCGCTCGAGTAGATCGTGAAAGGCTGTCCGCCGTGGAAGTTCATCAGGCTGTTGAGCTGCCAGCCATGCGTCAGCCACTTCGGTCCAGCCGATCCACCGGGAATGTCGTAGGTGAGATAGGCGGTGAAAGTATTGCGCACGTCGAAGTCGCTGTTGCCGTATTCACACTTGAAGCACAAACTGTTCTGCGGATTGAAGAGGTAGATCTCGCTGGCCTCGTCGAGCGAGTGACCCCAGGTGTAAGCGCCCTGCGCCGTAAGGTGGTGCCAGTTGGAAGCGCGAACCAAAGCCTGCAGCGAGCTGTAGTTCGACGTGGCTTCCGACTGAATCTGGTTAATCACGCCGTAATTCGGGAACATCGTGCCGTAGGGACGGCTGGCATTCGCTCCGCCGCTGCCCAGTGCAGCCTGATTGATGTCGACCAGGTTGCGCAGGTGATGGCCCGAGCTGCCTACATAGCCGATTTGCGCCAGCAGAGACGATCCATAGCTGTGCTGGACGTTGAAGGTGTAGTTCTCGACGTAGCCGGAGCGCAGATTCTGGCTGATGGAGAACAGATTCACCGACGGACAGCCGGACGCGTTGGGATTCGACACGCAGGGATTGCTGGGATCGCTCTCGTTGAGGAAGATCGCGCCGCCGTTGGACGGAATCGTGGCCGCCGTGGGAGCCGAATCTTCCACCGGAGCGGAGCCGGCGGGATTATCCTGCACGCCGAAGGGCCCGCCGTTGGACGAGAAGCGGGAGTTGAGGAAGTTCACGAGATTGGTGCTGTCGAATCCGAGGCCATAGCTGCCGCGAACGACAGTCTTGCCATCGGCCATCGGTTGCCACGCAAATCCCAGGCGCGGGCTGACCCCACCGAACCATTGCGGATAGAGGAACTGCATGGTCTCGCCGGCCGTAGCGATGCCGTTAGGCGCCGTCGGCAGGAAGGTCGTCAGATCTTTCCACGGATCGTGCATCGGCCCTGTGTACTCGTAACGCAGGCCGTAGTTGAAGTTGAGGCGCGGCGTAAACTGCCAGTTGTCCGAGGCGAAGAGAGCCCAGGAATTCACGAAAACCTGGCGCTTCGGATCGCCCTGAACGATGCTGGTCGCGCCGGAGTCGAAACACCCGGCGAGAAAGTCGGCGAGCGCATAAACGTGGTTGGGGTCGCTTGTGGAAGGCACGGACAATGGAGCCGAGGTAGCCAGCGCATCGCACGCTGTGCCCTGGCTGCCCGACCACGGGCCCTGCGTGCCGTCGAAGACAAAGGTTCCCCGCTGGCCGGACTGGTAGAAGTCATCGATCTGCGCCTGCCGGAATTCGCCGCCGAAGTGGAACTCGTGCTTGCCGAGTGTCCACGAGAGCAGTTCGTCCAGATGGCCGGTGATGTCGTTGCGGCCCGATTCAACCGTTGCGCCGACATAGTCGAATCCGTCAGCGGATGCGCCGAGGCCGCTGCTGGCGGCGGGCGACGCGATCTCGATCCGCGGAGCTCCGGCGAGCGAGGAGCTGGTCACGCCGGTGTTCAGTCCGAGCGCAATCGGATTGTAGTTGTTGCTGGCGTCGGAAAAGGCCTGATTGAAGTAATTCACGCCCGCGAAGAGCTGGTTCGAAATGCGCGGCGAGAACACCGAGTTCCAGGTGAGCGAGTAGTTCTGCACGTGGATCGGCGCAACTTCGAAGTACGGTGCGAGCAGAGACACCGTGGGAGCGGTCTGATTGCCCTGGCCCACGTACCACTTGGCGGAAAGCTTGTTGTTCTCGTTCAGCGTGTAGTCGAGCTTGATCAGGCCGTTATGGCTGTACCCGTTCTCGTTGCCGGGATTGGTGTAGTTGAACGGCGTTGCCGGGCCCGTGAGCGCGGACGACGGCCACAGCCCCTGATTGCTTCCACTGCCATTCAACAGGTTCGCGGCAGCCGGGCTCTCAGCAATGCCCCACGCATTGAGCTGCTGCAGGGCCAGCGCCTGATAGGCGGCCGAGGGCTCCGTGGAAGGCTGCGCGGTGCCAATGACAAACTTCTGCTGTTCGTAAGTGACGAAGAAGAAGGCGTGATCGCGCCAGATGGGGCCTCCGGCGGAGAATCCATATTGTTGGTTGCGCAGTTCGGGCTTGCTGGCTTCCAGCGGCGACTGCGCCGCGAGCGCTTCGTTGCGGTTGTAGTAGTACACGGTGCCGTGGAAGGAATTGCCGCCGGATTTGATGGCGAGATTGACCGTGGCTCCGGGGTTGCGGCCGGTGTCGGCCCCGGCTTCGGTCACGGTGGAGAACTGATCGATTGCGTCGATGGGCAAGGTGATGCCGGCAATGCCGGAGACGCCGCCCTGGTTCACTGCGGGGATATTCCACCAGAGATCGTTGTTGTCGGCGCCTTCGATCTGCCAGTTCACCATGTCCGGACGCGTGCCATTCACCGAGCCATAGCCGCCGCCGGAGTAGCCGGCGTAACCCGGCGCCACCGCGATCATCTGCGTGAAGTCGCGGCCGTTCATGGGCACGTCCTGCACGGTTTCGCTCGGAATGTCTGTGGTCTGAACGGTCGAGGTTGTGTCGAGAGCAAGAGCGCTGGCCGAGACCTCGATGGTCTGCGACTGCGCGGTGATGCTGAGTTTGACGGGGAGGGTGTAGACGGTACCGGCCGAAACGGGGACGCCCGCAATCTGCTCGGTCTTGAATCCCGAGGCGCTGACGGTGATGTTGTAGGCGCCGGTGGGCAAACCGGTGAATTCAAATTCTCCGCCGCTGGAGCTGACGGCCTTCCACGAGATGCCGGTGCTGGCGTTCACGGCTTCCACCGTGGCTCCGGGCAAAACCGCGCCGCTGGGATCGGCGACGCTTCCGTTAATGGCTCCACGAAAGGTTTGGGCATGCACGGAGAAAGCGGCTGACAGCAGCAGGAGCAGAGATTGGAGTACACCTCGAGTTGCGCGACTTCTCATGGCCGTACGACCTCCAGATAAAGATCTCGATCGGTCGCGATTGTCTCCCGCGATCCGCGAAACCGTGTGTGAGCGCAGCCAGGCTGCGTTCGACCACGGCTATTTCTTTTTGGGGGTCCTCGACGAGGAAGGACGCCGCGAATGAAACTGTCCTTCACACTGGGAAGGAGTATGCGCGGCTCTTCCGCTCACGCTGAGTGGAAGATGGTCTTTTATTTTTGTCACAGAAGCGGGGAAATTACAAGCAGCGCAGTCGCGCTTCTGCGCGAATAAACAAAGCTTATGCGAGGAATAACGGCGAGCGGGGTGAAGGCCTGAGCGGCGTCAGGCGTGCGCGAACACCCGTTTGATGGCGCGCTGCGCCGGGCGCTCGATGAATTGCATCGCCAGCACGGCTGCTGCGACCAGCAGCGCATAGCTCAGCCAGGGATCGAAGCGCGCCAGGCCGGTGCGGTCGAGGATGTGGGAGTTGTGAATGAGGTTCCAGAGATTGAAGTGCAGGATGTACAGGCAATAGCTGGCCTGGCCGACAGCCACGAATGGGAAGAATCCAAAGAAGCTGGCGATGAAGTTATGCCCCGCGAGGCCGAGGACGGCAAGGGCGAAGAGCGGCATCATCAGGCCGTCGTGCATCAGCGGGTACGGCATGTGATCGCCGTAGTAGAGGATGCAGTAAATGCCGCTCATGCCGAGGATCCCGAAGAGCATACGCACGCGCGAGGAACGCGGGATCAGCCCGTCGACGTCAGAGAGCACGATGCCGAACAGGAAAGCCGGAACATGCGGCGGAGGCGAGAACTTGAGCGCGCGCATCCAGAATCCGTCGGTGTAGCGGCCCGGGTGCAGGTCGCCGTCGGGATGGAAGTGCATGTAGAGCGAGGGCATCAGCATGCCAAGGCACCACAGGCAGGCCAGAAGTCCAACGAGCGCGCTGAGCCGTTTGGGGCGCTTCCAGAGAATCACCAGGGGGAAGATGAGGTAGAAGAATGCCTCCGTGCACATGGTCCACGCGGGCGTGTTCCAAAAGGTGGAGAGCGAAGGACTCCAGCCCTGCATGAGCAGCGGCGTCAGGAAGACGCCCCAGGCAAACTGGGCGTGCGACCGGGCGTGCCACTCGTCGAGCAGCATGCCGGTGGAGATGAGCAGCGCGAACAGATAGATGGGATACAGGCGCGAAATGCGAGCGATCCAGAAGCTCTTCGTGCTCAGCTGACCGTGCTGCGCGCGATCGGAGTAGTTGTAGGCCAGAACGAATCCCGAGAGCAGCAGGAAAAAGCTCACTGAGGTGTAGCCGTTGTCGACGATGGGAGCAAACGGGCCGAACCACTTGGGATTGGAGAAGTGGAAGAAGACGATGTTCAGAGCGGCAAAGGCGCGCAGGCCGGTAAGCGCGGGCAGTTTTTCCTTGCGGGAACGGATGATGGTCGGTTTCGGGCTCGGTGAAGGAACCGCGCCGCTCGCGTCCGAAGACGACGTGAGGCGAGGTACGACCTGGACCTGTGCGCTCAGACGATATTTCCTGCTGCCATGCCTGGTATTGATTGGACGCAGAAAATCCGGCCGAAGTCGTATTTCCTGCGATGCCGGCGCCGATTTTCGTCCGGCTTCACCGGCCTTATGCGGTTACCAGGCTGCCCACCTTTTCCCCTGAAATTACCCGGCGGATATTACCGGCCTGGTTGAGGTTAAAGATGATCATGGGGAGATTATTGTCCTTACAGAGGCTTACCGCTGTGGTATCCATCACCTTTAACCCCAGCCGCAGGATTTCCATGTAGGTGATTTGGTCGAATTTGACGGCGTCGTGCTGAATGACCGGATCGGCGTCGTAAATACCCTCAACTTTGGTGGCCTTCAGCAGCACGTCCGCCTTGATCTCCATGGCGCGGAGGGATGCTGCCGTGTCTGTGGAAAAGTACGGGTTGCCCGTGCCGGCTGCAAAGATCACCACACGCCCCTTTTCAAGATGGCGGATGGCGCGCCGGCGGATGTACGGTTCGCAAACCTGATCCATGGCAATCGCCGACATAACGCGGCAGTGAACGTCGCGCTTCTCCAGCGCGTCCTGAATGGCCAGAGCATTGATGACCGTGGCCAGCATGCCCATGTTGTCCGCACTGACGCGGTCCATCTCGCGAGCCTGCTGGGCCACGCCGCGAAAGAAGTTGCCGCCGCCGATCACAAGCGCGACTTCGACGCCCATCTTGTGGACTTCAGCGACTTCGCCGCCGATTTCATGGATTCGGACCGGATCGACTCCGAAACCCTTGCCTGCGGCCAGGGCCTCGCCGGAGAGCTTGAGGACGACGCGCTTAAACATTCCACAAAAAGTATCGCATGCCGGACGGAGCCGGACGAAGGCTGAAATTCGGCGCCCCCCCGCCAAATACAGAGCGCCGCACGGCTCGTATTTTGTGGGTCGGGCGATGAAGAGCATGCTGTTCGGCGTGCCGGCGCTCGATGTCACGGCGTTTCTCACCGTCGGAGCCATCCTGCTCGCCGCTGCGCTCCTGGCGTGCTACCTCCCCGCTCGCCGCGCTGCGTCGCTCCACCCCATGAGCGTGCTGCGCATGGAGTCGTCAACAGCCTCTTTCCAAAATCCGGGAGTCTCGCGCGACCTGTGGATCGTATTTAGTATTGGCGCTTCACGATCCCGCCACCCTGGCATTCTTTCGGGCATCGGAAGTGAACGCCGGAGAAAGCAGATGCCTGACAAATTGCGCTGTTTTCCTGTGCGAAGAATGGCTGTTGTGGCGAGCGCTCTGGCTGCTGGAGTCGCAGCGGGATGCGGGTCGAATGGAATCCCAGGCGGGGGCGGCGGCGGAACGGGACCGATCGCGGGCGAAAGCACGACAGTCACGGTCGTGGCTTCGAGCGCCGCCAACGACCAACTGGTGCGTTTCGGCCTGGATCTGCAAAGCCTCACGCTGACAGATAAGGACGGCAAAACCGCATCCCTGTTCTCAACCGGCCCCTTGGTTGAATTCATGCATCTGAATGGGAGCGCCGAACCCCTGCTGACGGTGAGCGTCCCGCAGGATACCTATACGTCGGCCACGGCGACGGTAGGGAGCGCATCTTTCGTCTGCACCACACAACAATCGGGCGGCCTCGATGTCTCAACCTATGCCTATGGCGCCACGCCCGGCAATCAGGTGACGGTGCAGCTTCCGCAGCCTCTCATTGTGGATGGAACGAGCATGGCCGTTTCGCTCGAACTGCTGGTGTCCCAGTCGGCTGCCTTTCCCTCCAATTGTTACGACCAGAGCGGCCTGAACCAGTACACGATCACGCCGACATTCGATCTTGCCGCGATGAACATCAGCCCACAGCCCACGAGTCCAGCCAACGGAAGGCTGACTGCATTGGAGGGATTGGTGGCGAGCGCCGGGAGCAGTCCTGGCAGCTTGACGGTGACCTCGGCCGACAGCAGCGTTACCGGCGGCCAGTCGTCGAGCACAACCTGGCAGGTCTCTGCCGACGGCAACACCATTTTTCAGGGCATCGGGAATGCGAGCGGATTGGCCGCGGGGATGCCCGTGGATATCGACGGTGCGCTCCAGTCCGACGGATCGATCCTGGCGACCCGCATCGCGGTTCCCGACGCCGATCCCACGAATTTAACCGTGAACAGTGGACCGCTGATCCAGGTCGCCGCGTCCGTCCCTCTCCTGGATCAGGTGAACCAACAGGAAGAGGGGCCCGTGCAGAACTACATCATCGGCTGGCCCTCCTACAACTTCAGCAGCTCCGAATACTCGATCTGGGGCGGATTGTCCAACGTCGCCAGCCTTCCTTTTGCGGCTGGCTTCAGCAGCGCGAACATGGTGGACGGGCAAATGGTGCTGATCACGACCCACGCGACCAGCGTGCAGCCGTATCCGCTTGTCGTTCCGGCCACCACAATCACTCTCATGCCGCAAACCATCGACGGCACGGTCGAAGCAACCGCGGCATCCGGCGGATTCACGACGTACACGGTGCAGCTCGCCGCCTACGACATATTCCCGATGTTCGCCGTGCAAAGCGGCCAAACCACCCTCCTGACGAATCCGCAGCAGGTGGTGGTGTACGTCGACAGCAACACGCAGATCGCTTCCGGGGCATCTCCGGCCGTGGGCGCGGTATCGCGATTTTCCGGAGTGATCTTCAACGACAACGGCACCCTGCGGATGGACTGCACAGCGGTGAATTCCGGAGTTACGGAGTGAATCGCAGCAAACCCGAACCGTCCCAGGATTCCCATCGCCAGCCGCATCGACTAAACTGGCGAGCAGGCTCGGGCTGCATTTATCTCCCCCGAGAAACGGATCAATGCAGCAACTATGGCAGAACCTGCGCTTCAGCCTGCGAATGCTGGGGCGCAGACCTGGGCTCGCGATTACCGTCCTGCTGACGCTTGCGCTCGGCATCGGCGCAAACACGGCCATTTTCACGGTCGATTACGCGACCCTGCTGGCGCCCCTCCCCTATCCTCATCCCGATCAGCTCGTGGTGGTTTGGTCGAAAATCCAGTCGGGCGACAGCACCACTTCGGTCGGCGACTTCCTGGAGTGGAAGCGGCGCGCGACGGTGTTCCAGGATTTGGGTGCGTGGACAGGCCGAAGCTTCAACGCCGCCACCAGAGATCAGCCCGAATATCTGCCGGCTGTCGTGGAGACGCCCGGCCTCTTCAGTACGATCGGCGAGCCCCTGCTGATGGGGCGCGACTTTCTGCCCCAGGAAGGCGTCCAGGGACACGATCACGTCGTTATTCTGACGCACAAGTTGTGGCTGAAGATGGGCGCCAATCCGCACATCCTCGGCACCACGCTGCGCCTCGACGGCGAACCGTACACCGTTGTGGGCGTGCAGCGCGCCGGCATCAACGATCGCGACCCCGCGCAACTGACCGTCCCCCTGGTTTTCTCGCCCGATCAGATGAACCACGACTTTCACTGGCTCCTCGTGATCGGCCGTTTGAAGCCCGGCATTACCATCCGGCAGGCACAGGCCCGCATGGACGCGATCAGCGCCGAACTGGCGCAGGAGTTTCCCAAAAGTAACCGGGGATGGAGTGCAGCGGTTGAGCCGCTCAAAAACGACTTCATCCCCCCGGACCGAATTCACATGTTGTGGCTCCTGCTGGGAGCGGTGGGCTTCGTCCTGCTCATTGCCTGCGTAAACGTGGCCAACCTGCTGCTGGCCCGCGGTATGGCGCGACAGAGAGAGATGGGCGTGCGCAGTGCGCTGGGCGCGCCACGGCGCACCATCTTCGGCCAGCTGCTGACGGAAACGCTGGCGCTGGCGCTGATCGGCGGCATGCTTGGCGTGGCCGTCGGCTATGGGCTGCTGCAGGGCCTGATCGCTGCGATGCCGGAGGGCACCTTGCCCAGCGAGGCCGACCTCCGTCTGAATATTCCGGTTCTGCTCTTTACCCTCGTCTCAACCACGCTGGCCGGAATCCTGGCCGGAAGCGTGCCCGCATGGTTTGCCTCGCGGACCGATCCCGGTGAAGTGTTGAAGGAGGGCGGCCGCACCGGCACCAGTGCCGGAAAGCATCGCATCCGCCGCATGCTGGTGGTGGGTGAGTTCACTCTCGCGCTCACGCTGCTGGCAGGCGCGGGTCTCGCCATCCACAGTTTCTGGAACCTCGCCCACGTCGACCTCGGCATCCGGCCCGATCATGTTCTTACGTTCCTTCTTCCCCTGCCGGAGACCCATTCCAAGAATCCGGCGGAGCTTACGGCGTACTATCGCGATATTCTGTCGCACGTCGACGCGGTGCCTGGAGTGGAGCATGCCACGGCGGCGACCGGGCTGCCCCTGTACGGCCCCCGTTTCGGCATGCCCTTCACGATCGTCGGAGGACAGACGTACTCCGATCCATCGCAGCGTCCCTCGGCCGCCTTTGGCATGGTCACGCCCGGTTTCTTCGCCACCTTCGGCGTCCGGCTGGTCCGCGGCCGCGTCTTCACCGACCAGGACACGGCATCCACGCCGCGCGTTGCCATGGTGAACGAGAGCTTCGCCGAGAAGTATTTCTCCGGCATGGACCCCTTTCGCCAGCAGATCGTTTTGGAGCAGCTTTTTCCTGGCGTAGCGAAACTGGGACCGCCGCAGGAGTGGCAGGTGGTGGGAATTTTCCACGACATGCACGCGGCGGATACTCGTACGGTTCGTCCGGAGATTCTGGTCCCCTTTTGGCAATCTCCGTGGCCTCAGACGGCCTTCGGCGTCCGCACGGCTGAGAATCCTCTGACGATGCTCCCCAGCGTCGCCGCCGCAGTGCACGCGGTCGACCCGGAGATCGCCCTCGCCGAGCCGCAGTCGATGGAACAAATTCGCGATGCGACCATGGCCAGCGAGCGTTTCACCATGCTGCTGTTTGCCAGCTTTGCTGTGGTTGCGCTGTTTCTGGCGGCGGTTGGCATTTATGGCGTGATGGCGTTTTCGGTGGCACAGCGTTCCCATGAAATCGCCCTGCGCATGGCTCTGGGCGCTACGCGCACCCGCGTCGTCGGGCTGATCGTTGGCGAAGGCGCGGCGTTGGCCGGCTTCGGGCTCGCGCTTGGATTGATCGGCTCCTGGTTCGTGGGCCGCGCGATGCAGAGCTTTCTCTTTGGCGTGAGGGCTCTTGACGTGGTCGCATTCCTTGCCGTGGGCGCGCTTCTGCTCGTCGCCGCCCTGCTGGCCAGTTTTCTGCCGGCGCGCCGCGCGGCGTCAATTGAGCCGATGCGGACGCTGCGGAACGAATAGCCGCTTCAGTCCGGCGTATTGCTGCTGTTCGTGCCGTAGTCGTGGCGCCTCGCGCTGCCATCGGGATCCTTCATCCAGTGGCGCAGGCGGTCTCCGTTGATCTCGATGCGGACGAGGTCGAGCTCGTGGTTGTCGTAATCGGCGATCATCATGCGCATCGAGCCGCCCACGGGCTGCACGTAGATCACGCTCATCTCGCCGTTCTGATTGCGATCGGTGACAAACGGCCGCCAGTTCGGCCCCAGCGAGTCCCGGACCAGCTTCTCCAGTTCGCTGGAATCAGGAGGCGCGTTCAGATGGTCGATCTCGGCCACGCGCATGCCCTTCACGCCGCCGCCGGTTGCAACCCATGCGCACAGATTGACGAAGCCCATCATCGGCACGCGATCGGCATGTGCGGCGTAGCGATGCTCGACCGCGGAGACCACGGCGTCGAAGTCATTCGCCGACGCCGCCAGCGCGGCCAGCGGCACAGCCGCGACAAGGGGGACCAGGACTGCGGAAACGGCCAGGGTTGCGAGCTTCATGGCTGCTGTGCCTCCTTGTTGGCTTTCGTCGTGTCTTTCAGAGCCTGCTTCAGGTTCTTCTTTGCCTGCTCCCGGTCCGCTTCGCTGACGTGGACGCCAAAGTTCCCGTTGATCTCGGAAAGCTCATCGGGCTGGATCGGGCCCGAGATGAACACAAAGTTCAGCTCCTTTGGCTCGGAGTTCAGGATGAACATGCCCTGGATGTCTCCATTGACGACCTTCAGATAAATATCCGAGTCGTCGCTGCCGTCCTTCGAGCGCTGCTTCACGAGCGAGTTCCAGTCCGAGGTCTGGAACTGGCTGCGGATCGCCTGCAGGTCTTCGGGCGTGTACTGCCCCGGTTTGTCGAACTCGTACGTGCGGACGTAAATGCCATTGAGCTTCGCGATGATGTGCTTCCCTTCCGCGTCGTCTTCTTTGTCCATGAAGCGGCTGGCGAAGTCGAGCATCTTGCGATCGAGTGTCACTTCGGTGTAGTTCGACGCGCGCGTGGCCAGCGTCTTCTCGATCGTCACCGGAAACGGCGGCTCGTCGGCCGACTGTGCGGCCGCGGGCAAGGTGGCCATCGGCAGCAATCCCCCGAGCAGAAATACGAATTGGATGACGGCTTTCTTCATGAATGGTCCTCTTTCTCCCTCTGCGTCCTCTTAAGGCGCAAGATCGATCGTTGCTTTGGGCCGCGCGGCCGCTTCCTGACTGCTGCTCTGGCTCACTTTGTTCTGCACCTGGTGGAGCGTGCTTCCTGTAATACGCAGCGCCAGCAGCACCTGCTCGCGGGCGTGCTCGCCGGCGATGCGCTGCTCGCGTTCGTGCTCCACGCCTCCGAACACCGTCACCGCCACTACGGCGGCCACGGCAGCCCAGCGCCAGATCGGCTGCCACAGCAGGCGCCGCGGACGCTTGACCGGGATTCGCGCCATGACGCGCTCGGCGAAGCCCGGAGGCGCTGGCCGCTCCTGCAGTTGCTCCCGCACTTCCTTTTCGAAGGCATCAATCGGTTCAACCACGGCTGTACTCCTTCAACGTGCGCTGCGCTTTCTCGCGCAGCAGCTTGACCGCCCGCTGCAAATGGCTCCGTACCGTCGCCAGCGGCATTTCCATTTCCAGTGCGATGTCTTCCGGCTCCAGGTCTTCCTGGTAGCGCAACAGCATCACCGTTCGTTGCGCGGGCGGCAGGGTCAGCAGCAATTGCTCCACGCGATTCATCAGCGGCATAAATTCCGGCGTTGCCGCTCGCAGCCCCATGCCGTCCTGATATTCCTCCGCCTGCGCATCTCCTCGCGCCGCTCTGCGGCGTAGCGCATCCGTGGCGCGATGGCAGGCCACGCGCCGGAGCCACGCGGTAACGTGCTCTTCGCTCTCGAGCCGCCGCATCTGACGGTGCAGCTCCAGGAAAACGTCCTGCGCCACTTCTTCCGCCGCCCCGCTGTCGCCGAGAATCCGAAACGCAATGGAATAGACCCGCCCCTGATGGCGTTCCACGACAGTTCGAAATTCCTGTGGCGAGGCGTCCAACGGGTTCGGCTCCTCAACGGCTGTACCCGCATATACGCAAAAAGGGGGCCGGCGTGATGCAGAATCTTTGGGAATTTTTTGTTGCGGCGGAATCGGCCGAACGCCGCGGCCCTAGCTCCCGCCGGGCGAAGCCGACGTTGCGGCCGCCGCGACTCCAAGCGCAAAGTCCGCGTCGTCGGAGCTGCGGCTCATGACCGGGTGCTGCTCGAGGATTTCCTGATGCTGGACGCCGTCGGCTTGGACGGCCTGCTGCACCTGCCTCGAAACCGAGGCGAAAACCTGGCTGAGCGGCGTGAGACCGCCGCTGGCTTTCAGCGTTTGCAGCAGGAACCATGTGAAGTAGCCATGCTGCAACTGCGCGCTCTCGAGCGACTCCTCGCCCGCGGAACTGGCCGCGAGCACGATGCGCCCGGTTCCTTCGCTCATGCGGGTCAGCATGGCCTGCGATGGAGCTGCGTTGGCGACTCCGGTGCCCATCAGCTTCGCGCCGTTCGCGGCGCTGCCGCTGAAGCAGGTATCGAGAATCACCGCTGTCCGCATTGCTTTCATGCGCGTCGCTACTGTATTGGCCAAATCGACCATGGGCAGCGCGGTGGCGTAAAGGGCATCCTCGTTGGGATTATCCGCGTTGTCGATCTCCGTGTCGTACGTGATGATGTAGCTCGCTCCGCCGACGCTGTCGAGGCCGCGCGGCGAACCATGGCTGGCGACATAGATCACCACCAGATCGTTAGGCTGGGCGTGGCGAGCGATCCAGTTGAGCTGTTCCTTGATGTTGCGCGTCGTTGCCTGGGCATCGGTGAGGACGTGGACGTTATCCGCGGGAAAACGGCCAACCGCGGCATCCTTCAGCTCTGCGGCAAAGGCGTTTGCGTCGGAGGTGGTGAAGTGCAGCGCGGGAACGGCGTGATCGCTGAATTGCCCGATGCCGATCACCAGAGCCCACTTCTGCTGAACCGGCCCGGCCACGGGCGCGGGTGTCGGCCCCCCTGAAGTTTCATGAGCCGTGCTGCCCCGCGGCGCGGCATTCGCCGATGGGGCCACGGGCGTAGAGAGGACAAAGGGATTCAACCCCTGCTGCATGGCGTCGGAGCCGAACTCGCTGGCCTTTGTCTTCGCGTACTGCGCCAGCGCGGTATGGCCGAGTCGCTGCTCGACGAGGCTGCGGTAGTACCATGCGTCGCCCAGCTCGCCGCAAATCTGCACCGCATGCTTCAGCAACTGCAGTGAGTCTTCAAACGCATCGTCATTGCTTGAGGGAGTGACGCGCTCCAGCGCCTGCACGACAAGATCGCGGCCTGCTCCGCAGGGGTCGTCCTGCGCGCGCAGAGCCGCGCAGCCGATCAGAGCCATGGCGGCGGCCACGGTCGCGCATCGGGTCGATCGCAGACTCATTGGCTCCCCTGCAGGTCCTGCATCGCTCGGGCTTTCATCGCGCTCATCACCGCAGCGGAGACCCCGCCGTCGGTAAGGTGCTTGCGGCCCGCCGCCGTGAGGTCAAAGTCGACGGCTTTCGCATTTTTCACGGTCTGCGCCACCGTGTCGTCGTCCATGCCGGCGCGCACCATGGCAATCACCTGCTGATTGGTGAGCGGCTTGCCGCTCGCGCCCGAGGATGCCGTCTGCAATCCCCGCTGATCGGGCGCAGGAACCGGAGCCGGAGCAGGCGGAGCCGCAGCGGCCTGTTCCTGCTGGAGCTTCCGGTAGTGCTCGATGGCCGTCTCGATCCGCTCCTGCGGCTCGAGGAAATACTTCTCGTCGGGCTTGGCATCGATCGCCTTGCCGTACTGAATCGCCGCGTCGTCGAGCAGCTTCATCGTCGCTTTGGGATCGCTGGCCGCGTAGCCGAGCGCCTCGTCGGCTACGCCGATGTTGTACAGGCGGTAGGCATCGTCTTCCTTCCTGGGCAGGGGTTGCGCTGTCTCGAAAGTCTCGAGGGCGCGCTCCCACAACCCAGCCGTAGCGGCTTTATCGCCGTCGTCGAAGGATTTGTCTTTGGCCAGATAAACCTCAATCGACTCGTCGGTATTCACCACATGGGCGGCCATCTGCTTTACGGCCTTCGTCATCAGGATTTGGCGAAGTTCTCCGTCGGTCGGCGGCTTGTCCGCGTCATCCCCGTTGTTGCTGTTGTTGTTGTGGCGATGGAAAGCGCTCACGGCGGATCCGGCGACCGATCCCAACATGCCGCCGCTGGGCGAAGCAGTGTTCTGCCCGGCGATGTTGAACTGCTGATCGTAGCTCACGGCGATGTTGTCAGAGTCGACATTCGTCCCGTCGCTGGTCTTCACCTGGAAGGCCAAACTCAGCGAGCCCGTGATGCGCTGGTAGTCCTCAACCTGGACCTGTCCGCGCGACGCCAGAATGTCGGCGGCCGGCGCCGGGCCGGTGACGACCGAACGTTGCGGCGGAGCGTAGTTCGTGACCTGCGCCGTAATCACGACACCGGGGTTCGCCGCTGCCTGCTGGAGCTGCGGATTGTCCTTCAACAACTCGGCCGATAGCTGCGGTCCAAGATCCCCGGCAACGTCGGAGCCCATCCCGCCCGCGCTCGTTACATTCACCCGGATGGTATTGGCAGGCAGATGCGTCAGCGCCGGCAGTTTGCGATCCAGCGTGACTTTGACTTTGGCCATGCCGAAGCTTTGCGCCTGGAGCGGCGCTGCTGCCAGAGCCAGGGCCAGTGCGGCGGACGCGCCCACAACACGCAGATTCATGGTTCCCTCCTCGTGCCGCCGGCACAGGAAAGGCGGCCGGGCACGTTGGTTCCCAGGACGAGACTGCGACCGGCGAATGGAGTGGGCTGACGGCAGTGAGCGAATTCGCCGCGGTGCCCGGAGGGTCCGGTGGGGGAGCAACATCATAGCAATTCCGGGGGTGGCTCTGGCCAGCGTTATTTAAGGGGAAACGTGGAGATTTTCGCGCCGGGTGCGGCGAATCGGAAGGACTATTGTCGAGGTTGATTCCCCACTCGCTTCGGACTAAGCTGGATGGACTAAGTCCGAACCCAGCCATGCGAACGATTAACATCCATCAGGCCAAAACCCATCTCTCCTGGCTCATTCACCGCGCCGTTCAGGGGGAACCCTTCATCATTGCGAAAGCCGGAACCCCGCTCGTCAAGGTCACCGCGCTGGGAACTCCGGAAGAACCGGCTATGCGCCGGACTGGCTTTCTCGCTGGGGAAATCCGCATTCCCGACAACTTCGACAGCATCGGCCATGAAGGCTCGCCCCTTGCCATCGGAGCTTCACGGTGAGGCTGCTGCTCGATACGCAGCTTCTTCTTTGGGCTGCGGGCGATCCGGCCAGGCTGTCCCGAGAAGCGCTCCAGCTTTTAGAGGATCCCGAGAATCAGCTCATCTTTTCCCCGGTCAGCCTCTGGGAGATCGCCCTCAAGCAGACTCTCGGGCAGTCGCTGGGGCGCCGCGATCTGCGCGTCGACCTTCCCCTGTTGCGCAGAGGCATGCTCGACAACGGGTACCTGGAACTCGCCATTACCGGCGCCCATGCGATCGCGATGGAAAGCCTGCCGCCGCTGCACACCGATCCCTTCGATCGCATGCTGGTTGCCCAGGCCAGAGCGGAGGGCGCCGCTCTGCTCACCGCCGACCCGCTGGTGGCGCAATATCATGGCCCGGTGCGGATGGTTTGAAGCCCGCCTGCCATCCAACTGGCGCTTCCCGGTAGATCTTACTGATCGATGGAAACCGCACGCCGGAAGATCGCAGACTCGATGCGGTTCCGGCCCTGGCGCTTCGCTTCGTAGAGAGCTTCATCGGCGGAATTGAGCAGGTCGGTTGCGGTTTCTCCCACCATCGGCGTCATGCTGGCGCAGCCGCCGCTGAGCGTGACCACCCCGGAAGGGCTCGCCGCATGCATCCATCCCATGCGCTCGATGCGGTTCCGCAGACCCTCGGCAAGACCAAAAGCACCGGCCGCATCCGTATCCGGCAGGATGATCCCAAATTCCTCGCCGCCAAATCGGGCTACCAGATCGGCGGGACGGCGAACCGTCGACGTGAAGGTGTCGGCGATCTTTCTCAGGCAATCGTCCCCGGCCAGGTGCCCGTAGCGGTCGTTGTACGACTTGAAGTAGTCCGCGTCGAACAGGATGAGGCTCAGCGGCGACCGCGCACGAAGCGCGCGCTGCCACTCCCGGTCGAGCGCCTCATCGAAACACCGCCGGTTGGCGACCTGGGTTAGCGGATCGAGGGCTGCCAGCATCTCCATCGAGGCCGCCAGCGTCCGGTAACGCATCTCGCTTTCGCGAACATCGCGGCTGGCGCGCTGCAAATCGGCGAGAACGACGGCGACCACGCTCACGCTGAGCACGGCCGTCGCCAGAAACATCTGGAGCAGGAATATCCGGTGCTCGAGGCTTGGATCCACGCGCATCAGGATGCTGCTGTGGCGCCCGATTGTGAAATCCGTGCCCACGGCAGCCACCAGACAGCAGCCCAGCGATCCCCCACCCAGTCCAAGCCGCACCACCAGAAACAGCAGCGGCGGAATGATGAGGAACATCATCGCGAAATCGGACCGGGTGAAGATGAAAACCGTCACCCCGGCGATCAGAAACAAATAGACAAGAGTCTTGACAAGACGGCCGGGCTTGAACAAATCCCATGTTTCACGCCGCGCCAGCCCCAGCACGAGCGGCGGAATGATCGACATGCCGAGAGCGCTCGGCGGAAACCAGCGCAGCGATACCGCCATGCTGCTGCCGACGAGCCAGTGCAGCACGATGCCCGCGGCAAGGCTTGCTACCAGGGGCCCGAGGATCACCGCGAAGCCCACAAACTGGACGAGTTGCTTTTGTTCCGTCAGATCGACGCGGTCACCCAGCGCAAAGCCCACGCTGTAGGCGGCAATCGCGGTTTCGAGAATGTCGCACGCCGAGAGTAGAGCCACCTGCGACGGCGGATCGTGCATAAGAATATGCGCAACGGCGTTGCCGATGTAGCCGGCCATGAGCAGCATCGGCCAAAGACGGCGTCGCCCACCGGCCAGCAGGTTCCAGAGAAATGGCCTCGAGGACGCCCCCGGCGCAGAACCCTCTGGATGCGCCGGCGACCGCTCGCGTTCCGACGCCTCCAGCAACATCACCGCAACCAGGGCTGCGTTGGCCCACCATACTGCGGGAACCCGCCCGGCGCCGCGTCCTGAATAGAGGCCAAGCCACGCCAGCGCGGCCGTCAGCGCAATCACGCCCGCAATTCGAATTCCGATCCGCACGAGTCGCCGCCTTGCTCACCAGCAAGATCTATGGGGGAAGTTACCTCATAGTATCTGCACGCTTGCCGGCGGGCAATGCACAAAAGAGGCAGTCACTGAAATGCGTACGAAAGGGATCTCAGCCCAGTCCTCCTGCGCGTTGGAGCTCGGCGATATCGAACTTTTTCATCTGCATCATCGCCCGCATGGCGCGCTTGCCGCCTTCGGCGTCGCGGCCGTTGAGCAACTCCGCAATATTGTGCGGGACGACCTGCCAGCGAAGGCCGAATTTGTCTTTCAGCCAGCCGCAGGCGATCTCCGCACCGCCTCCGGCTAACAGCCTGGTCCACATTTCATCGATTTCCGCCTGCGATTCGCAGGGGATCACGAACGACACCGCTTCGTTGAATTGGTGTGCCGGCCCTCCGTTCAACGCCATGAACGAGAGGCCCATCATGGTGAACTCAATGGTCAGCACTGATCCGGCCGGCCCCGGGCCGCCTTCACCGCAACGAAGAATCGGCCCGGTCTTCACGTTGGGAAAGACCGAAGCGTAGAACTGAACGGCCTCTTCGGCGTTGTTGTCGAACCAGAGAAACGGCTTGATGTTCTGCATGCAGCAAACCCTCCTGGGAAAAGTCGGAAGATGAGAACCCGCGCTTCACGGCCCGGCGTAACTCGCACCGCGATTGCCTTGCCGCCAGCCGCAGGGTTTGGTCTCGCTTCTATCGGATCGCGCCTTCGCGCCCTGCGATGCGCCGCAGCACCCCGGTCTGGCCTACATGGTAGGCCTGATGGAAGAGAACGATCGTCAGCAGCGAGCGCACCGTCTCCTTCGGATTGTTGCGCGGTGAAAACGGAGCAGGCTGGTCGAGACGTTCCGCAGTCAGGCGCGCAAGGCCCGCGTCCACGCGCCGCGATGCTTCATCCCAGGCTGTCAGCAGGTCTGGCAGAGGCAAAGCCTCCGCAGCCTCGTGCAACGCGGGAGTGCCGCGCTCATAGCGCTTCAAAGCGGACTTTCCCAGCACCGGCGCTTCGCCCACCAGGGGAAGGATCACGCCATCGTAGGTATGGAGCAGGTGACCCAGGACCCAGTTCAGGCAGTTGCCGCCGGCATGGGGACTGATGAGGCTCTCCTCCTGCGTCAGACCCTCGGTGTTGCGGCGCAGTGCGCCGTGGATGGTCTTTGCCTGCTCTCGAAGAATCTCAAGCTCGGCGGCTGCGGCTGGCGTGGCGGTCGTGGTCGACATGGTTCCTCCTGACGGAAGTTGGCTGACAAACGGTCGGGCGGCTAATCTCCTCGCCGCCGGACGAACGACGAATCCCGGGCACGTCTTGCGCCGCGGGATGCGAGTCGCCCAGTCCCGCCCGCGATGGCGCCGACGATCAGCAGCGGTTCCCTGCCGTCTGCGACCGCTTGCGGCAGCAAATCGTCGGGCGAGTTGTGCGACAAATCTTCAGAGCATGCGAAGAAACGCAGGAACGGACGCCGCTGCAACGTGCCGTGATCGCGGATCGTGCCGCGCAGGACGGGATAGCGCGTTTCCAGCACGTCGAGCACGCGCCGCAGCGTCACCGGAGTGGGGACTTTGAGCGTGACTTCGCCGTTCACCTGAGCGAGCGTGCGCAGGTGATGCGGGATTTCCAAACGAATCGTTGCGTTGCTCATGCGATAGTTTGCACTTCCACTGACAACACAGGCGGCAGATGACTGACGATCGGCTTCCATGTGTCCCCGCCGTTGGGCGACACGTACACCTGGCCGCCCGTAGTGCCGAAGTAGACGCCGCAGTCATCCAGCGTATCGATGGCCATGGCGTCGCGCAGCACATTCACGTAGCAATCCTTCTGCGGAAGCCCGTTGGTGAGCGCCTCCCACTCATTGCCTCCGGTTTTGCTGCGCCACACCTGCAGTTTGCCGTCGAGCGGAAAGTGTTCGGAGTCGCTCTTGATGGGCGCGACGTAGATCGTCTCCGGCTCGTGCGCGTGAACGTCGATGGCGAAGCCAAAATCCGTGGGCAGATTGCCGCTTACCTCGCGCCAGTTGTCGCCGGCATCGTCGGAGCGCATCACGTCCCAGTGCTTCTGCATGAAGAGCACGCCGGGGCGCCGCGGGCTCATCGCGATATGGTGCACGCAGTGCCCCACTTCCGTGTCCTGGTCCGGGAGGAATTGCGACCGCAGGCCCTTGTTGATCGGCTTCCACGATTGGCCGCCGTCATCGCTGCGAAACGCGCCCGCCGCCGAGATGGCGATGTAGATCCGGTTTGCATCCTTCGGATCGAGCACGATGGTGTGCAGACACATGCCGCCCGCCCCCGGCTGCCAGGCGGGACCGGTGCCGTGACCGCGCAGCCCCGGCAATTCCTGCCACGAATGCGCGCCGTCTTTCGAGTGAAAGATCGCGGCATCCTCCACCCCGGCATAGACGGCTTCGGCATCCGTGAGCGACGGTTCCAGATGCCACACTCGCTTGAATTCCCACGGATGCTGGGTGCCGTCGTACCACTGGTGCGTCGTGAGCGGAGCGGCTGCCGCGTCGTAGACGAAACGGTTGCTCTCCCCCGAAGGCCAGCCCTGCGGCGACTTCTGCAACCCTCCTCCGGGCGCATACCAGCTTTTGCCGCCGTCGTCGGAGCACTGGATGATTTGGCCGAACCAGCCGCTCGTTTGCGAGACGTAGATGCGGTCGGGATTCACCGGCGAACCCTTCATGTGGTAAATCTCCCAGCCTGCGAAAAACGGCCCGCTCACATCCCACGTGTCCCGTTTCCCGTCGGCAGTTAAAATAAACGCGCCCTTGCGCGTCCCCGCCAGCACTCGAACTTTGCTCATGCCAGTGCTCCTTCTTTCAAGTCGGATTTTCTGTGGACTGCCAGCTTACATCGGCTTGCTGACGTTGATCATCCAGCAGGTGCCGAAGCGATCGACGAATTGCGCATAGCGCTTCGCCCAGAAGGTCTCCTGCAGCGGCATGCCGATCTGTCCACCCTCCGAGAGCGGAGGATAAATGCGCTCCGCCTCGGCTTCATCGGCACAGTCGAGGCACACGGCGTAACCCTGCGGCTGCCGGAAGTGCGGCGGAGGCGCGTCGCTGCCCATCAGCGTGTAGTCGCCGATGTTCATGGAGACATGCATCACTTTGTCGTCCCATTCCTTGCCGTAGTGTCCGGCCATCGGGCTCTGGCCGAACTTGAAAACACCCTGATAGTTGCCGCCGAGGACTTTCGCGTACAACTGGAAAGCCTCTTCGCAGTTGCCGTTGAAATGCAGATACGCATGGATCTTCATGGTTGCTCCTCTGAGAATTGGGGTGGACAGGTGGAGATCGGGGATGATTGCCGATTCGCGGCGTTCAGCGCCGCCCGCGCAGGGGAATCAGTTCGGCCACGCGCGGATCGCGCAGCCACAGTGCGCCCCACACGAGGATCCCGAAATAGACCGGGAACAGCGTATTGCTGAACCACGGATTATGGAGGCGCAGATTGGTGGCGACGGCTCCGCCAAGATAGCCGGTCAGCAGAATCGCGCCGAGCACTGCCGTGCGCGGAATCAGGTAGAGCACGGTGCTGGTGAGCAGGATGACGCCCAGCGTCAAAGAGAGATCGATCGGCCACCCGCTGCGCACGAAAGCTGCGGCGACGGGTTTCGGCGCAACGAATTTCATCGCCGCGTCAAACAGCATGAAGAGCGCGATGAGTCCGGTCATGATAAAGCCGGCCCAGCGGCGGCCGCTGCCGGGCAACGAAGTGTCGTGGGGAAGTACGGCGGTTCCGGTACTGGATGACATAACGCATCTCCTGAGGAGCGGTGTGAATGACGATCCGATAATCAGCGAAATTGAGCATCCCTCTTCCGCATAAATACTTCGTCAACGAGCCCGGTCTTCGATCGCCGGCAGCTCCTTTGAGCTCATGCACAGCTTGTTCCGGGCGCTTCTTCAGTTTCCGGCATTCGCGTCGGGAGTTCCATCGGACCAGCGCGCGACCGGGATCATAAAGATGGTGATCCGAGCGGTAACGTCATCGCCCGATAGGATAGGAGAATCCTTCAGGTTCGCGCCCCACGTCTTTGCCATGTCCAGCGGCTCGAAAAACATCACGTGGGGATGCCAGTGCCCAACCGCGTCGTTCAGGTAGCCTTCTTTCGACTGCATATACGACATGGCGCCAGGCTCGATAGCCGGCAGCTTCTTCTCATCGAACGCGGCTTGCAGTGCCTTCCCGATTTGCGCCTGCGATTGGCCGGCGAGCGCCAGCCGCGCCTTCAGCATCGAGATGGGGAGATAGCTCCGCGCCGCGGCCCCGTTGAGGCAAATGGGAGAACGATTCTTCGGATTCCAGAAGACGGGATCGCCGATCGCCGCGGCCCAGCCTCGCTCGACCAGGCAGACAAAATCATTCGTGCCCTGGACGGCCACTTCATATCCGTCCCTTCCCAGCACCAGGATCTGCGCGTCGCCGGAGATCGAAGGCGGAGCCGCGGTCCGCGCCAGCGCGATTTCCGCGTTACGGTCCGGCATCAGGTACTGCTCGACGGGAGCCATGTTGGGGTACTTCGTTTGCGCTGCTTGCGCGTGCGCCGTCAGCGCTGGGGCAAACAACGCTGCCACAGCGATAAGACTTGCGGAGCCAGGGATCATCCTTTTCATGCCTGTCTCTCCTTTCCGGGTCCTTGAATTCTCGTGGCTGCTTGGCGCGTCGCTGCGCGCGCAGCTCGCCGCGGGCGCGGCGTCGGTCCGCCCAGCCAGGGCAGCATGGGCCGCGCGTCGCGCTCGAGCCACCGCCTTCGCGTCTCAGCCAGTACCGCGTCGCGATTGCGCGCCATCTCCTCAATCACCGACGCCGGCGCCCCCGTGTTCTCATGCTGGGCTCCCCAGATCAGCAAGTCGAGCATCACCGGTGCCAGATCGATCCCCTTCTCCGTGAGCCGGTAGTTTACGCGGCGGCCGTCCCTCGGATCGGCCTCGGCCTCGACGATTCCCGCAGCGGCAAGACTGCGCAAACGGTCCGCGAGAATGTTGGTCGCGATGCCCTCGCCGGAGTTGGTGAAGTCGTGAAACGTCCTGAAGCCCCGCACCATCAGGTCGCGCACGATGAGCAACGACCAGCGGTCGCCGAAAACCTCCAGCGACATGCTCACCGGGCATCCGGAGCGGTTGCGGATTCGGCACTCTTCACCCACGGCGAGCATCCTCGCATAGTTCACTTGCATTTTGCAAGTGAAATGTCAGGATTCTCCTTGCTGTCCGCCTGCGGCGCCGCAGATGGCGACGGCTATAATGGCGGCGCTATGAAACGGGCCCTTCTGCACGCATCCCTGCTCCTGATCGTCGTTGCTTCCGCTGAAGCACAAAACACCTCCGACGATCTCCCGGTGTTCGATAGCTTTGTGACCCGCGCCGCCTCTCCGGCGGATTTCGATGTCCAGGGAGTTCGCATTCACTGCGGCGATGAGACGCATACCGGCTGGAGCAACGACAATACGTTCATTGCGGGGTGTCCTTCGAAAACGCCGGATATTGGCCAGAGGGTCGCGGTATACGGCAAAGGCAGTAAAGACCGCACATCGATCGCGGCGGTAAAGATCGTTCTCTACCCTCCCGATCTCGGACAGCTATCGAGCGCCGCCGTAATCGATGCCACGCCCGAGCCAGACCCTGCGGGTGCGCCGGCGAACAGCATTCTCCTGCGTGCCGACGGATACCGAATTCTCGTCACTCCCCAAACCCGTGTGCATTTCATCAGCCCGCTCCAGTCGCTGCAGCAGGTCGACTCCAACGTGTGGATCGTCTACAAGGGCCGGCAGCGCGCCGACGGAGTGGTGCTGGCTGACGAAGCCAGGTTCTCTCCCAACACATTCAGCCCCGCCGATGAGAAGCTGCGCGACAAGGTTGACTACGATCCTGCCGCCGCCAGCTCGGTCCCCCGGCAGAGTGCTTTCAGCGCGGACTTCGAAGGAGTCGACTTCAAGCGGATCCCGCCCTGGCCCGACACAGCCATGCAGGAACGCGTCAACAGAATTGGCGAGAGTCTGGTTCCCGCTTACCAGAAACGCCTCCCTGAAGACGATCCTTCCAAAATCAATTTTCGATTCGAAGTCGTGCATGGCAACTGGGGACCCGTGCCGGCAGCGCTGCCCGACGGCACGATTCTCGTGCCGCACGAGGCCGTCGAACGCATGCAGAGCGACTCCCAGCTGGCCGCGCTCATCGCCGATGGCATCGCCTGCGTCCTCGAGAAGCAGGCCATGCGTCTCCGCCTCACCGTCAGGATGCTGACCGCTGGAGAAACCGCCGCCGGCGTAGCCTCCATCCTTCCGTTCGTCAACCTGGTCGGGCTGCCGGCCACCTTTGCCCTGGGCTCCCGGGATCTCGCTGTGGTTCGCACCGAAATGCACCAGAGCGAGCGCGTCAGCCTCACGTTACTGCGCGACGCCGGCTACGACATCCAACAGGCGCCCGTTGCCTGGTGGATTTTGCTGCAGTGGAAACAGTCGAAGAGAGGATCCTCCACTCCGAGGATCGCGGCCACGATGCCCGAACCGGCCGTCTATCTTTATCAGACGCTCGACAGTCTCTGGCGTCCGGCGAGCGCCGCGGCCCCTGAGCCTCACTAAAAAGAAGGGCCGCCGTTTTCACGACGGCCCCGCCGTGCGATCGTGACCCGGATCTTACCGTTGAGGCTGCGGCGGATTCGAGACACCTGTAGGATTCGCCGGCTGCGCCGGCGCCGGAGACGGTTGCGCCAGAGGCTGAGAATTTCCCTGCGTTGGCGCCTGCTGCTGCACTCCGATCGACGCGCCCGAGATAACCAGTTGCACCCGCCGGTTCTGCGAGCGCCCTTCGCTGGTGGAGTTGTCGGCAATCGGATCCGCCTCGCCGTATCCCTGAGCCGACGTGTTCTCCGGGGGCACACCTTGCTCGGTCAGGAAACCCTGCACGGCCATGGCACGCTTTTCTGACAGTTTCTGGTTGTAGTCGGCGGTACCGGTGCTGTCCGTGTACCCCTCCACCTGCACCTTCAAACCGGGATAGGCATCCAGAATGCCCGAAACTTTCGCCAGCTTGATTTGGGCATCCGGTTTCAGGGTGTACTGGTTCGTCGCAAACAGAACGTTTGGCATATTCACAATGAGACCGCGCGCTGTTTCCTGTGTCTGCAGAACCTGACTCAACTGGTCGCGCAGCTTCTCGCGCATCTGCTCGGTTTGCTGTTGCGCAGCCTGCGCGGCCTGTTCGGCCGTCTGCTGCCGCTCGCGGGCAGCTTCCGCAGCCGCCTGCGCGGCCTGGGCCTGGGCGGCCGCGGCATTCGCCTGTGCTTCAGCAAGCTGCTGTTGCTGCTGCGCGGCCAGCGCCTGCTGCTGCGCCTGCGCCTGCGCCGCCGCAGCCGCCTGGCGCGCCTCCGCCTCATCATGCTCCTTGATTTTGCGGATAGTCATAATGCGCGCGTCTTCCGCCGTTTGTACCGCTTCGCGCGCATACGTGATCTCCTCCTTCGGATGCTTTTGGTGAATGTCCATCTGCTCCGCGTTGCTCAGGTCCTGATTCGCCGTGGCCATGCTGTCCGCAGCCCACTGCTCCGCGCCGCCCGCTTTCGCGATCTGCACGGCATTGATGGCTTCATACAGCTCCAGCGGCGAACGATCCTTGCGCGTAATCGGCTCCAGAACGGAGTGGCGTCCCGCCGTTTCTGAATAAGCGCCGCGCGGGAGCAGGCTGTAGTGGGCGTCGACGGTTTCCAGCACGCCCGCGGTCTTATCTTTGATCACATAATTCTGCGCGATCACCAGATCGCTCGGCATGGTCACAGCGAAATATGGCTCCGCCGTCAAAATCAATCCAAAAGCCTGCAGGTTGGTGGTGACCGTCGTATCGGCCTTGCCGTGGGACCACAGCACTTCGCCCAGATTTTCCGGCCTTCCCTGCGGCGTGATGGCCCACAGCACGTACGTCAGGTACTCGATCCCGAAGTTGTTGGGAGCGATCAGTCCTTCAAAGTGCACTTTGATCTCCGTGCGGCCGTTCAGGCTCGCCACCTCCGCAATGCCTTTCGCCTGCGGCAGCAGGCTGGTTCCCTGAAATCCGACCTTGGTCGCTCCTCCCCGATGAAAATAGTTGATCGCCGGAATATCGCGCCCTACCACCGTGATCTTGTAGATCGGTTCTCCGTTCGCCGTTTGCCCCGAAGGCTGCTGGCTGTTCTGCGGCCAGGTATTCGTCGCGGTTGGATTCTTCTCCTGCGCCGCGAGCGTCGTGCTCCCGGCAATGATTGCGATAACCAGAACCCACTTGTTTCCCATGAAAGACTCCCTGAAATTGCCGATTGAACACAGCGACACCGGCTTGCGGCCCTCCGCTCGCCGTACCGTCTCACAACGGATCGGAAGAGATGCCGTGCTGCTGCAGCCCGAGTCGCACATCGGAATAGAGTCCCGCCCTCATTGCAGAGTTGGTTCGACCCCGAGCCGCATACCCTTAAGATGAAATCTTCATGCCGGTTGCTGCCATGTCGATCGAACTCCGCATCGAGCACGCGCACTCGCTGAAGGACCGCAGGCAGGTGGTGCGCAGCCTGAAGGAGAAACTCAGGCACGGATTCAATATTTCTGTTGCGGAAATGGATGAATCGGTAACCTGGCAGTCCGCAACTTTGGGAATCGCCGCGATTTCGGCCTCGCGCGATTACCTGACTGGTCTGATGCATGAAGTCGAGAGCGCCGCGGTCCGGATCGCCGGCGGACTGGGTGCGGAGCTCACCGTTTCCTGGGATTTTCTGGAGCCCGAAGACCGGGCCTGACGAATCCTCGCCGCGCCTGAAGCCGTTGCGAAACCTCCATCCGCTGCCATCCCGTTCTCCCTATCTTTTGATAGCCTTACGGGCCTAAGTGCGCCGGATATCCATCGTGCTATGGCTCCTGGGCCAATTGGGGTATTCGTCCTGATTCCTCGGCAGGTTATATTTTTTTAGCGAGCAGTTTGCACTAAGGCAATTGCAGGACCGTTTGAGGAGCTGGATCGGTCGAGATGGATTTTGGGTCGGTGGGCCCCGTTCTCCGGACCACGCGCGTCGCCCCTGAGCGTACGCCGGCAGGTTTCCGCAGAGCTGCGGATTCTTCGAGGGTTCTTCGCCTCGCCATACTATTGGCGAGCGCGGTTCTGCTCGTCCGCCCGGCCCATGGGCTCGATCCCGACAAAGCGATCACCCAGTACGTCCAGAGCACATGGAACAGCAGTTCCGGCCTGCCGGAAAACTCGGTCCACGCCATTGTGCAAACCGATGACGGCTATCTGTGGCTGGGAACTGAGGAGGGTCTCACCCGCTTCGATGGCCTTCACTTCGTCACTTACACCTACCACAACTCGCCGGGCCTCGCCTCCGATTACATCGGCGTCCTGGCAGCCAGCCGTGATGGCAGCCTCTGGGCCGGAACCGACAGCGGGCTCACTCATGTCCGCGAGGCAACGCGCGCGCGCGGCAACCTCAAATTCGAGAGCTACACCACCAGTCAGGGCCTCGCCGGTAATGAAGTCACGGCGCTCTGCGAAGACAAAGAGGGCGCCATGTGGGTGGGGACTTCCCAGGGCCTCAACCGCATCGTGGACGGACATCTCGAAGACTGGACGTCGGGCCGCGGTCTTCCCGACCCCTCCATCGGAGCGATCGCGCTCGATGCCACGGGAACGCTCTGGGTAGGCACGGCCAAAGGTCTCGCGCATCTCGACCATGGACGCTTCATCGCTCTCACCACCCGAGATGGTCTGCCCGATGCCAATATCACCGCGCTTGCCGCTGCCCGCGATGGCTCCCTGTGGGTGGGCACCATGTACCACGGCATCGCGCAGGTTCGTCAGGGGCGAGTCACCGTTCCCCGCTACAAATGGCCGTCGCCCAATATTGCGGCCCTGTTGGTGGACCGTGATGGCGCCCTGTGGATCAGCTTCGACCATCATGGCATCGGCCGCCTCAGCCACAACAAATTGGATCTCTACGACGCCTCGCTCGGCCTCCCCAGCGATCTCACCACCCACGCGCTGTTTGAAGATCGCGAAGGCAGCTTCTGGGTTGGTCTCCTCGACGCCGGCGTGGTGCAGCTGCGCGACGGCAAGTTCTCCATTTATGGAAAAGCCGAAGGCCTTTCCAACAATTACATCGGCGAAGTGATCCAGGGGCCCGACGGCACGATGTACTTCGGCACCGACACCATGGGTGTCGACCACATGCTCGCCAATGGACGCATCCAGAACCTGGGACCGCGGCAGGGCCTGCCCAACCTGGCCGTCTTTTCCCTGCTCTTCACTCGAGACGGCGCGCTCTGGATCGGCTACGAGCACGGCACGCTCGCCCGCTACGATCACGGACACATCGCTGTCTACCGCGATCCGCTGGCCCAGGACGCCACGATCAATTCCCTCCTCGAAGGCCGCGACGGCACGCTCTGGGTGGGATTCAATCCTCGCGGATTGGCCAAATTTGACCGCGGAAGCTTTACGCACATCACCACCTCGGGCATGGTCCGCTGCCTCGCCGAATCCACGGATGGCGCCCTCTGGCTGGCTACCGATGGCGACGGTGTCCAGCGCTACTTTCATGGGTCCCTGACCCGCTTCACAACCGCCGATGGCCTGCCGACCGATCACGCTTTGTACGTTTACGCGGGTCCCACGGGGAGCATCTGGGTCGGCCTTGCCAGCGGCGGCATCAGCCGCATTCGCGAGGGCCACGTGGATTCGTGGACTCCGAGCCAGGGGATCCCGGATACCGCCATCGGCTCGATCCTCGAAGACAACGCCGGCAATCTGTGGATGGGTAGCAACAACGGTATTTTCCGGATTGCGAAGGACGAACTTGTCAGTACCGCCGGCGTTCCCCGCGCCGCCATTCATGCCGTCGTCTACGGCCAGCCGGACGGGCTCCGCATCGCCGAAACGCTCTTTGGCAGCATGCCGTGCGCGTGGAAAGACCGCTCCGGACGCCTCTGGTTCACCACCCTGGCCGGCGCTGCTATGGTGGACCCCGCCCACATGTCGGTGAATAAAACCGCGCCGCCCATTCTCATCGAGCGTGTGACCGCCAACGCCCACCCCGTCCCGCTCGAAGGCGATGTGCGCATTGGACCGAGCCCCGTGAACCTCGAGGTCAATTTCACCGCGCCCAGCTTCATCGCCCCCCAGCTGATCCGCTTCCGCTATCGTCTCGATGGCTTCGATCCGGACTGGACGGAAGCCGACGCTCGCAGCGCACGCTACACCAACCTGTCTGCCGGCAATTACACCTTCCGCGTAGAGGCGGAAAACGCCGACGGCGTGTGGTCGGACCCTGGTGCTGCGTTCGCCTTCGTGCTGCGGCCCCCACTCTCGAAAACGCTGTACGCGTACGCCTTTTATATAGTTCTCGCCACCCTCCTTGTCTGGACGATCATGTGGTATCGGACCCGGAGTCTGACCCGCCGGCACAAGGAACTGGAGCGGCTGGTAGCGGTGCGCACCAGTCAGCTCGAAACCGAGAAGACCGCGCTCGAAGCCGCGCGCCGCGAATTGCACGTCCAGGCGACCCACGACTCGCTCACCGGATTGTTCAACCACGCCTCGATTCTGGAGCACCTGGAGCGCGAAGTGGCCCGCGCCGCCCGCGATGGCGAGCCTCTCGGCGTGCTGCTCGCCGACCTCGACAACTTCAAGACCATCAATGACAACTACGGTCACCTCTGCGGCGACGACGTCCTGCGCGAGACCGGACAACGGCTCTGCTCAGCCGTTCGTGGATACGATCTGGTGGGCCGTTACGGTGGCGAGGAATTCCTGATTCTCTTCCCCGGCTGGGATTTCCAGACCGCGCCCAGCCGCGTGGATGACGTGCTCAACGCCATTCGCTCCGCACCCTTCGAAATAGAAGAGGGCGAAATCAGCATCACCTGCAGCGTTGGCGTCGCCGTCTTCAGGCCTGACGTGGATACGCCCAGTACCCGTGAGGTGCTCAGCCGCGCCGACACCGCACTCTATGTCGCCAAGAACTCCGGCCGCAATACCGCGAGCTTCGAAGTGCGCCCCGGTATCTGAGCCATCTCTCAATTCCTCTTCTGTGTCTGCTGTGTAGAATGATGCCGGTGCCACGCGCCCGCAGGTATGCGGATTTTCCCGCAGCCCGCCGCATTCCTGAGCCGGAGTTGAAGAATTACTCCTCGGAGGAAATCGATGAAGAAATTCCTGGGGCCACTTCTCATCACTGCTGTTGCCGCTTTCACTCTCCCTGTGCTCGCGCAGCGCCCCGAGAACCACCCTGCGCCTGCGCATTCTGAAGTCGGCGGCGGATATATTCCCCAGCACGGGCCCCGCCAGCACACTCCCCTGCCCTCGGGTGGCCAGGCGGATCGCCCCGGCCATCCCGTGGCGCCGCACGTCGACGGGGACACCGGGCATTGGATCGGCCACACCGGCCGCAACGATGCGAATTACCATCTGGATCATCCCTGGGAGCATGGCCGCTTTCCTGACCCCGTCGGCCCCGGTCATGTTTGGCGGCTCGTCGGTGGCGGCCCCGGCCGCTTCTGGTTCGGCGGTTTCTTCTTCAGCGTCGCCCCGCCTGACGTTGCCTATTGCAACGGCTGGCTCTGGGATTCCGACGACATCATCCTGTACGACGACCCGGATCATCCCGGCTGGTACCTTGCCTATAACGTGCGGCTCGGCATCTATGTGCACGTCATGTTCCTGGGCTCGTGACTTCTCAACCTCTACGAACGGGAGCGGCCACGAGCGGCTCCCGTTTTCCGCGACCGATCTCCGCGCGACCCTCGAGATGACCGAAACGACCTTCCCCTCCAACGCCGGCCCATCGATCCTCTCGGTCTCGCGTCTGTGCAAGGACTACAGCGGCACCCAGGCCGTCGACGGCGTCTCGTTCTCCGTCGGCCCGCATGAGATTCTCGGCCTTCTCGGCCCCAACGGCGCAGGCAAGACCACAACCATCAACATGATCCTCGGCGTGCTCGAGCCGTCTTCCGGCGCCATCGCCATCGACGGCTGCGACCTCGCCCGCCGCCGGCGTCAGGCGCTCGAGCGCACCAATTTCGCCGCCGTCAACGCGCCCCTGCCCGGCAACCTCACCGTCTCCCAGAATCTCCGCGTCTTCGGCATGCTCTATGGCGTTCGCCATCTTCACGAGCGGATGGATGCCGTGATGCGCCAGTTCGATCTCCTTCGTTTCCGCGATACGAAGTGTGGCGTCCTTTCTTCGGGCGAGCAGACCCGCGTGGAACTGGCCAAAGCCATGCTCAACCAGCCGCGGCTTTTGCTGCTCGACGAACCGACCGCATCCCTCGATCCGGCGACCGCGCGCGACATTCGCGCCGCCATTCGGGAATTCGCCCAGCAAACCGGCGTCGGCGTGCTCTGGACCTCGCACAACATGGCGGAAGTCGCTGCCGTCTGCCATCGTGTGCTCTTCATGTCGCGGGGCAGGATCCTGCTCGAGGGCGATCCCCGCACCCTGCCCGCTGCACACGGTCACGCCACCCTCGAAGATCTGTTTATCGCCGTCGCCCGCGAGCCGCTCACCCTGCGCCGCGCACAGGACGAAGAGTGATGCCGGTCTCGCTGCGCCGCATCTGCGCCCTGCTCCTGCGCCAGTTCTACCTTCTGCGCGGCAGCCCCACCCGCATCGTGCCCCTCTTCTCGTGGGTCGCCATCGACATCATCCTCTGGGGATTCATCACGCGCTACCTGAACTCCGTCTCCGCCGCGCGCTTCAATTTCGTTCCCGCCATGCTCGGCGCGGTTCTGCTCTGGGACTTCATGGCCCGCGTCATGCAGGGCATCACCACGGCATTTCTCGAGGATGTGTGGTCGCGCAACTTTCTCAACCTTTTTGCCTCGCCGCTTTCCGTCGCGGAGTACCTGTCCGGCCTGGTCCTCATCAGCATCGCCACCAGCGCCATCGGTCTGGCCGTGATGGTAGGCCTCGCAACCCTGGTTTTTGGGTTGTCGTTCTTCGTCTACGGATCGATGCTGGCTGCGCTGCTGCTGGTGCTCTTCCTCTTCGGCATCTCGCTGGGAATCTTCGGCAGCGCCCTGGTGCTGCGCTTCGGGCCCGCCGCGGAGTGGTTCATCTGGCCGATTCCCGCCTTCATTTCGCCTCTGGCCTGCGTCTTTTACCCGCTGGCGACTCTGCCCCACTGGATGCAATGGCTGGCCCGGCTTATCCCGCCCAGCTATGTCTTCGAGGGTATGCGCGGCGTGCTCCTGCATCACAAGGTTGCCGGGAGCTCGCTCGCCATCGGCAGCGCATTGGCCGTCTTCTACCTCCTCGTCATGGCTCGCGGTTTCACCAGCGTCTATCGCCACGCCGTCAGGACCGGGCTGATCGCCCGCTACGCCGCGGAGACGGTCACCTGAGCCGAATTCCCCGGAGAGTGCCGCGAGGCCTGATAATCGAGGAGAATGCCTCGTCGTACCGCCAACAGGAACCAGTCCTCCGCCTCTGCCCCGAGCGGGTTGCAGGCGACCTCAGCCCGTCTGCCAGTCCTCGCGATCGTCGGACGCCCCAACGTGGGCAAGTCCACGCTTTTTAACCGGATCACCGGCACGCGCCGCTCCATCGTCGGCGACGAGCCCGGCATCACCCGCGACCGCATCTACGGCGAAGTCTACTGGGCGGGACGCCTCGCCCGCATCATCGACACCGGCGGCATCATTCCCGACGACGCGGCCCTGATTCCCGCCGAAATCTTCCACCAGGCGCGCTTCGCATTCGATGAAGCCGACGCCATCGTGATGGTCGTCGACGGCCGCACCGAGCTGGCTGCGCCCGATCTCGATCTGGCGCGCCTCCTCATTCGCACCGGCAAGCCGCTCTTCCTGGCCGTCAACAAAATCGACACCGCTGCGATGGATGCAGCCGCCCAGAACTTCCGCCTGCTGGGGATCCGCAACCTCATCCCCGTTTCGGCTGAGCACGGCAACAATATCGGCGATTTGCTCGACGCGGTCTTTGCCGTCCTGCCGGAGCCCGTCTCCACCCCCGCGCCTGAGCCGCCCGTCGCCGAGCCTGCAAAGCAGGACGAAGCTCCGCACCGAACCCATGGTGAATTCGAGCAATTCGAAACCCGCGTCGCCATCATCGGACGGCCCAATGTCGGCAAATCGACCCTCCTCAACGCTCTCACCGGAAGCGCGCGCGCCATCGTCTCTCCGATCGCCGGAACCACCCGCGATGCCGTCGACGAAGTGATCCGGTATCAGGGCAAAGAACTGCGCATTGTCGACACGGCCGGCATCCGCCGCAAAGGCAAGACGAAGCTGATGGCCGAGAAGCTCTCCGTCGTCATGGCGCGCCGTCATCTGGAGCAGGCCGATGTGGCCCTGCTGGTGATTGACGCCACCGAAGGCGTCACAGCGTCCGATGCCACCATTGGCGGCTACGCGCACGAGAGCGGCCGCAGCGTCGTGATCGTCGTCAACAAATGGGATCTCGTCACCACCGGGCGCACCGACGGAAAGCCCCCGGCCGATCGCTCCATCTTCGAACGCCAGTTGCGCGCCGTGCTCAAGTACCTGAGCTACGCCCCGGTCCTTTTCATCTCCGCCGCCGCGGGCCGCAACATGAACCGCGTGCTCGATGAGGTCATGAAAGTTGCCGCCCAGCGCCGCCGCCGCGTCTCCACCGGCCAGATGAATCGCTTCCTCGAGAAGATCGACTTCCAGCGCGCCAGCGTGCCCATGGCGAAGCGCATCCGGATTTTCTACATGACGCAAGCCGCCGTCGCTCCGCCTACCTTCATCCTCTTTACCGATCGCGATGTAAAGCTGCATTTTTCTTTCGAGCGCTTTCTCGAGAATCAAATTCGTGCAGCCTTTGGATTTGAAGGCACGCCGATCTGGTTTAAAGTGCGAGCGCGCGGAAAAGCCGCCGAGAACGGTTAAAACGCTGGCAACGTCCCCATGCCCTCAGCCGTCGAATCAGACAGGAGATAAAACTCCGAATAGCAACCAGGGAGGATCGATGTCTCAGGTACGTTCTCGGTCAGTTCAACCGGCGCGCAAGCGCGACATCATCTTCAAAAAACCGCAGAGCCGCGGAGGGAGGCAGACTCGGGCCGAGTTCGCTCCCCTGAGGCCCCTGCTCGAATATGAGCAGGTTGCGGAGGTTCGGAAATGGTGCAGCCTCTACTTCGGAGGCGAATTCACCGCGGGCTGGTAAGCATCTCTCCCTGCGGAACCGCCGGAGCGGGTCTTCGCCTCGCCGATCCCGTCGGGCAGGAGAGATGCACACGCACAGCTTCCGGGCCGAGGCGCGCGCAATGGGCGATTGCAGATGCAGTCCGCTCCGCAGGCATGGTTCTGCCACACAGCGCGGACCCCGGAAGCGACTTCGTCGCCGAGCATGGCTCGGTTGCAACCTAACCACTTTCGGCCCGGCGGGTCACGCCACTTCGGGCAGGAACGCCCGCTCATTGACCCCCGCCGCGGCCATGACAATTCGGAAACGGCACGAGCTGTTCGGAAACGGACAGCTCGTTCGTTTTGGTGGCGGCAGCGTTCACTCGCTCTGTCTTTCTTTCCGCACTTCCTTCCCTCTCATTGCGTATGCTGTTAGTGACAACGCAGCTTTGTTTTTCCTGAAGCGTCGCCATGCGCCGCGAATCTAACTCCCAAACTTCAACCTGGCAAATTGGATCGCGGAACACTTCGAGCCGAATGTATCCTGAGTAGTTTCCTGAAGTACTGGAACCGTCGTTGTTAACCAATGCTTTGAGGTCCCGGTCGTGAAAGTGCAAGCAGCAATCCGCATCACTTTTTCCGCAGCCCTGCTGGCTGGTGGCATCGCCTCGGCCGGCTGCAACAAAGCGCAGCCCCAGCAGCAGGCTCAGGCGATGCAGGCCCTCCCCGTTCAAACCATGACGGTCGCCGAGTCCCCGGTACAGCAGACCGATGAATATGTCGCCACCATCAAGTCGCGCCGCTCCGCCACCATAAGCCCCCAGGTTGACGGCAACCTGACGAGCATCCTCGTCCACTCCGGTGACCACGTCGCTGCCGGCCAGGCCCTCATGCAGATTGACCCCGTCAAGCAGCAGGCTACGCTCGACGCTCAGGCCGCCACCGAGCAGCAAAAGCTCGCGGTCTACCAGTACAACCAGCTCCAGGTCGACCGCCAGCGCAAGCTGTTCGCCTCCGGAATCATCAGCAAGGATGCGCTGGACCAGGCCGAGCAGGCCTTTGCCAACTCCCGGGCTGACTACGAATCGTCGAAGGCTTCGCGCGTGGAGCAGGAAAAAGAGCTTGGCTATTACCGCATCGCCGCGCCCTTTGAGGGCATCGTGGGCGACATTCCGGTTCACGTCGGCGACTACGTTTCTTCAACCACGGTTCTGACGACGGTCGACGAGAACAAAGATCTCGAAGCCTACATTTATATCCCCACCGAACGGGCGTCGCAGGTGCACGATGGCCTGGGAGTCGAAATCCTCGACAACAATGGGAACCCGATTGAAAACACCTCCATCGATTTCGTTTCGCCCGAAGTCGACAACAGCCTGCAGGGAATCTTGGTCAAGGCTCCCGTGCGCTCGCCCGCGCTGCGGACGGCGCAACTGGTGAAGGCTCGCGTGGTCTGGGGCGTGATCCCCCGGCCCGTGGTTCCCGTGCTTGCGGTAACGCGCCTTGGCGGCCAGGCCTTCGTCTTCGTCGCACAGGATGCCGGTGGTGGCCATTTTGTCGCGCATCAGCAGGCGATCTCTCTCGGCGACACCGTGGGCAACAACTATGCCGTGCTCAGCGGCCTCTCCAACGGCGACAAAGTCATCGTCTCCGGCACGCAATTCCTCGTGGACAAGATGCCGGTGATGCCGCTGCCCAGCGCACCCCCGGCTGCGGGAGCGCCCGCGAGCGGCCGCTAACACGATCCGCAGGACGATGGACGCAATTTGAACTGCGAGGCATGTTTTGGTCGATTTCTTCATTCACCGCCCGGTTTTTGCCACGGTCTGCGCGCTGCTCATCATCCTCGCCGGCGCCGTGGTCATTCCCTCGCTGCCCATCGCGCTCTATCCGCAGCTCGCGCCTCCGCAGGTTACGGTCAGCAGCGCCTACATCGGAGCCAACTCCAGCCAGGTCGAGTCGGCCGTCACGCGCCCGCTCGAAGAGGCCATCAACGGCGTGCCCGGCATGCGCTACATCCAGTCCACCAGCGCCAACGACGGCAGCAGCGCCATCACCACGACGTTCAACACCGGCTACGACCTCGACGTAGCCGCCGTCGATGTCCAGAACCGCGTCAGCTCCGCCTCCGGGCTCTTGCCTGCCGAGGTCAATCAAACCGGCATCACCGTCAGCAAGGCGAACAGCAATTTCGTCTTTGGCGCCGGTCTCTATTCTGAAAACGGCCAGTTAAGCAATCTCTTCCTCAGCAACTATCTCGACGTCTATATCAAGGACGCCCTCAAGCGTGTGCCCGGCGTCGGCGACGTCGTCATCTTCGGCATCGGCCAGTACGCCATGCGCGTCTGGCTCGATCCCGTCAAGCTCGCGGCTCGCCAACTCACGGCCACCGACGTGGTCAATGCGCTCCAGGAGCAGAACGTCGAGATCCCCTCCGGCCAGCTCGGCGCCCCTCCTTCCGATAACTCTCAGGCCTTCCAGATCACGGTCAATGTTGTCGGCCGCCTCACCACGCCCGAGCAGTTCGACGACATCATCATCAAGAACACCCCCAACGGAATCGTCCAGATCAAGGATGTCGGCCACGCCGAACTGGGCTCCTCGTCCTACGGCAGCAATCTCACCTTCGATGGCATTCCCGCTACCGGCTTCGCCGTGCAGCAGCTCAGCGACGCCAACGCGCTCGAAGTCGACCGCGCCGCCAAGGCTGAGCTGGCCCGCCTCGCCAAATCCTTCCCGCCGGGCATGAAATACGCCGTCGCTTTCGATACAACCACCGTCGTCGGCGCGTCCATTCACGAGGTCATCAAGACCCTCATCGAAGCCATCGTCATCGTCATCCTCGTCATCTTTTTCTTCCTGCAGGACTGGCGCGCAACCCTCATTCCCGCCGTCACCATCCCGGTTTCCCTGGTGGGAACCTTCGCCTTCATCAGAATCTTCGGCTTCTCCATCAACTCGCTCACCCTCTTCGGCATCACCCTCGCCACCGGTCTCGTCGTCGACGACGCCATCGTCGTCATAGAAAACGTGCAGCGCCATATCGCGGAGGGCGATCGCGAATCGCATCACGCCGCCTCGGCGGCCATGCGCGAGGTGACCAGCGCCGTCATCGCCACGTCGCTGGTCCTGATCGCCGTCTTCGTCCCCGTGTCGTTCTTTCCCGGCACCACCGGCATCCTCTATCGCCAGTTCTCCCTCACCATCGCGTTCTCCATCGCCATCTCCGCGTTCAATGCCCTGACGCTCTCGCCGGCGCTCGCTGCGCTGTTCTTGCGCCGCGACGAAGGTAAACACACAATGCTTCATTTCGCCGAGCGCAGCGTCGCAGCTCTCGGACGCGGCTATGCCCGCACGATCCACGGCGTGCTGCGCCTGCGCTGGCTGATGCTCGCCCTCTTTGTATGCACCCTCGCCGGCGCGTACTGGGAATACACCCGCGTTCCCACGGCCTTCGTCCCCGAAGAGGATCAGGGCTTCCTCATGATCCTCGTGCAGGCGCCGCAGGGCGCTTCCCTCGCCTACACCACGCATATTGAGAACGAGGTCAGTGCCCTTCTCAGCCAGGACAAGGACATCCTCGGCTCCTTCGCCGTCAGCGGATTCAGCTTCAGCGGCAACGCGCCCAACTACGGCATGATCTTCTGCGCCCTCAACGACTACGACAAGCGCCGCGGCCCCGAACACTCTGCCAGCGCCATCGTCGCGCAGCTGCGCCAGAAGCTCTTCATGATCCCCGGCGCGCTCATCGTTCCTCTCGAGCCGCCCGCCATCCAGGGCGTCGGCACCTTCGGCGGATTCCAGTTCGAGCTGGAGGACCGCGGCGCCAACACTCTCGCCGATCTGGACCGCGTCGCGCACACGATTGTGGCTCGCGGCAACCAGCGCAGGGACCTTACCGGTCTCTTCACCAGCTTCACTTCCAACGATCCCCAGGTGCTGGTGAACATCGACCGCGAAAAGGCCAAGGCGATGGGCGTTCCCTTCAATCAGATTGCCGACGCGCTCCAGGTCTACATGGGCTCCGAGTACGTCAACAATTTCGACTTCAACGACCGCAGTTACCGCGTCTACGTCCAGGCCGATCAGCAGTTCCGCCAGACCGCGGCCGACATCCGCCAGTTCTACGTGCGCTCGAATTCCGGGCAGATGATCCCGCTCGACAACCTCGTTACCCTCGAAAACACTTCAGGTCCCCAGGTCATCAGTCACTACAACCTCTTCCGCTCGGCGGAAATCGATGGCAATGCCGGCCCCGGCGTCAGCTCCAGCCAGGCTCTCAAGGCCATGGAGGAGGTCGCCCACCAGAACATGCTGCAGGGCATGTCCTATGAGTGGACCGGCCTGTCGCTCGAGGAAATCGAGTCCGCCGGCAAAGTGATCGTCATCTTTGGGCTCGGCATCCTCGTCGTCTATCTCACCCTGGCCGCTCTCTACGAGAGCTTTGCCCTGCCCTTCATTATTCTGCTTGCCGTGCCGACTGCGGTATTGGGCGCGCTGCTCGCGCAGTCCGCGCGCGGCTTTGCCGACGACGTCTATTGCCAGATCGGTCTCGTCATGCTCATCGGCCTCGCCGCGAAGAACTCGATTCTGATTGTCGAATTCGCCGAGCAGCTCCGCCGTCAGGGCCGCTCCATCGTCGATGCCGCCATCGAAGCCGCGGAACTGCGCCTCCGCCCCATCCTCATGACGTCGTTCGCTTTCATCCTCGGCGTCATTCCTCTGGCGATCGCCACCGGTGCGGGCAAGGCCGGACGCCAGTCGGTCGGCACAACCATCATCGGCGGCATGCTCATGTCTACCGTGCTCAATCTGCTGTTTATCCCGGTGCTCTATGTGATGCTGCAGACGCTCCTCAGCTCCTTCAGCCGCAAGCAGCCCCAACCCAAACCGCAAATCGTTTCTGCGGACTGATCGCTGCGCGGGTCAGGTTCGGCCCGCGCGCGCTCCTGCGAAGCTCCAAAGCTACCAGCCCGGGAAGCTGAAACCGCGCTCCCCCGTCCCCGGCGTGAACGAGACGCCGCGCAGCGCTTCTCCGAAACTTGCCGTCCGCAGTGTGAAGAACTCCTCGTTCGTCACCTCAGCGGCCGTCGTGGCATCCACTTTGTCCGTGATCACGACCAGCTTGTTCGGATCGGCGCCGGTGTCGCCGTTGCCGCTTACCGTCGACGTGGTCGCCCAAATCGTCACCGTGCCATCCCGATTCACCTGGCCCGTGATGTTCCGCAGGCCGTCGGTTGCCGGGCTCCACGGCAGATTCGCCGGAGATGACCCGGGATTCGATCCGGTTGGATAGCCCTTCACCGTATACGGCGTGCCCAGATCGAGCCCGTTCGTCAGCACATAGGCCATCGTCCAGGTTCCGTTCGCATAGGTCCACTTCTCCAGGCCCGCGTTGGTTTGCGCTGCGGCGTGCGTATAAAGATCGTCACCGCCCGTGTATCCGTCGCCCTCATCGGCCACGTACAGGGTGGTTGGATTGGCAAACCAGATCGCAAACGGAAAGTTCACCGGGTTTGCGTTCTTGGCCTTGTTCGACAGTGTCGGAAAACCGTTCAGCACGCACATATTGTTCGGAGTGCCCGTCGCGGGATCGTAGCCGGCCAGTGCCGTGGTGGGGAGCGTCGCCGTTGCCGAAGGCACTCCTGCCCCATTCGGGCACGCGGTCCCCGTCGTGTCCACGAAATAAACTGTGTTCACCCCGTTGCCGCCGCTGCCCTTCGTGTAATAGAGGACATTGTTGTAGACGGCGATGCCCCGGAAATTGTCGTCCTTGCCGACCTTATCGGCCTTGTCGCCAAGCTGCGTCACCGAGAATGTCCCGACGGGCGCCGGCTGTCCGGGCGACTGCGCGCGCTCCGGAACATTCGCCGGCTCGATCAGTTGCGCGCCCGCTCCCAGAACCACCCCCGCCGGTTGCGGAGCGCTTCCGTTGCCGGCATTGCCGGCTGCGTAGATCAGGTTCGAGCCGCCCACATTGTTCAAAATGGAGGCACGCCCGTTGTTCCCGCTGTACGCGTTCGTCTCCGTAAACGTGATGTGACCCGAGCGGTCCATCGTCGCCACGGCGCGATAGAAATTCTCGCCGTCAGGATTGGTGATGTCGACAGCTCCCGGCGTGTTCGAATTCGACACGTCCACGGCATTCACCGGCGCCACATAGCCCATGAAGGTTACATAGCGGCCATCGAGCGAAAGATGCAGCGCCAGCTCCGATTTCGAGCTGAAGCTCGTCACCAGCTGATCCTTCTCGCCGTTCACGCCCCGGTCAAGGCTGTTCGGCACCTCGATCGTGCTCACCGGCCAGCCCCACGGGGTCATCTGATCGATAAAGATCCGCGAAGTGATGCCGAAGCTGGCGTCGATGGGCGCGTTGTTGAAAACGTAGGGATAGGCTCCGTCGTACTGCGCCGTCACGCAACTGCCCGCCGCGACGTTGGCAACCACGCAGCCGGGCGGCAGCGGTTCGCCGACAGAAACGTTGGTCGAACGGTTGTCGTATACGGTGCGGCTCACCAGCAGATTGCCTGGGGACAGCGGCAGTTGAGGTCCATACCCGTTGCCGGAACCGTGGTCCTGTGCCGGGAGAGTGAAAGGTAGAGCGAAGGCTGCCATCGCCAGCACGGCGACAGCGCGGGGAACTCGATTCGTCATGCGGAGTGTCTCCTGAAGGGAATACAGGAACGATCAGCGCTGAGGGAAACGCCGCCCATGACGCTATCAGCCAAAGTTGAAGACCAGGTAAAAGGACGATGAATCGCGGCTTCGGGCCCGAAGCCCGAGCCGCTTTAGCGCCGCTGAAATTCCGGCGAGCCCAGCAGCAGCCCGCCCAGCAGCGCCGCATCCTGATCGCCGGGCGGCGGCAGCGGTGCCGCGGCCTGCAGCAACTGGCCGAAGTCGCGGGGCCGGACGAAGTTCACCGGCTTCATCCGCGGACGCGCCTGTTGCTGATCCACAGGCGTGTTCTCCAGCGCGTTGACCTGTGCCAGAGCGGCGTTGCGCGTTTGCTCTGACACCGGGCTATCCAGCAGCAACGTCTCGAGCAGTGTCTCCTTCTGTTGCGCCGCCACGTCGGGCTGGCCCGCGATGTGCATGGCGTCGTCCCAGCGCATCAGCGTGCCGGCGTTGTTGTCGGCCAGGGCCAGACTGAAGTTCATGCGATCGAGCAGTTCGCCGCTGTTCAGCCACGCATCGGCATTCCATGAGTATCCGTTCGGCGTCTGGCAGCCATAGAGCGGCATGCCCAGCTGGCCGATCGACTCCACCAGCGCCGCCGGATGCACGACTTCCCCGCCTGTCGCGCGCACCGCGGAGATCACATACTCCTCCGGTGTCTTCACCTTGGCGCGATACGCGCTTTGTGACCAGAACTGCGGCGACGCCAGCATCGTCTGCAGCACCTCTCGGATGTCGCCGCCGGTCTTCACCCATGTCGCCGCCATGGCGTCTACCAGCTGCGGCGGCGGATCGTCGCTCACGAACCGCTGCGCGATCTCGTACGACACGTGATGAGCCGTTGCCGGGCTCACCGCCAGCATGTGCAGCACTTCCAGACCTTCCCGCTGCCCGTTCTCGGGAATCTGATAGCCGAGCACGATCTTCGTTCCCGGCTCGTGCCGCCGCGGATTGAAGGTGAACTCCGCTCCCTCATCCGGATGATCGATGCCCCATCCCGTGAAAATCTTCGCCAGTTCCGTCACATCGCGCTGCGTGTAGCCGCCGTCCACCCCCAGCGTGTGCAGCTCCATCACTTCGCGCGCGTAGTTCTCGTTCAGCCCCAGCCGCCGTCCTTTGCCTCCGTTGTTGTACATCGCGGCGCGTTCCGCGGCCATCGAGTGCGGTCCCGCGCTCTCGGTCTGATCCAGATAGAACAGCATCGCCGGGCTCTCCGCCGTCGCCACCAGCAGATCTTCAAACTTGCCCAGAGCACGCGGGCGAACCACCTGATCCTGGTACTGCGCCAGATACCAGGGCGCGTATTCCCCTTTGCGCAGATACACGTTGAAGTGGTTCAGCCAGAAGTCGGTCATCACCGCCTCCAGCTGCCGCTCGCTGTAGATATCGCGCAACAGCCGCGTGACCAGCACCTCGCCGCGCACCACAAGCTGCGGATTGATGAGCGCGAATACCGTCTCTTTCTGGATCGGCGTGAGGTCAGCGAACAGCTTCACGCGATCCGGCTTGCTCAGGCGCTGCAGAAAATCCCGAAAGTCCTCCGGCTGCATCGCCAGCAGCGCCTGCACGCGCCTGTCCGGCGGCAACGTGACGACGTTCGTCGCCGCCAGATCGGCGTACAGCTTATCCTCGGCCGTCTTCGCATCCGGCGCTCCCGTGCTGGCTGGCTGCATCGCGGCGTCGTTCATCGGAACGGCCCCCATCGTGCCTGCCTGCATTGCGCTCGGGTCCGGCGGCGCATTTTGATTCCCCGTCGCATCCGCGGGAGGCACGGGAAGGTTGCCCTCTTCCGTATCCGCAGCCATCCTCGGCTTCATGTCCGGGGCTGCATTCTGCGCCATGGCCGGCGGCGTTGTTACCGCCTCCGCGTTGGCGGATTGCGCTGTATTCTGCCGCGCCTGCTCGGCTTGCTTTGCCTGCCGCTCCCGCATCGCCGCAATCTGATCGCGATAGATCGCCCGCTCCACCGGATCGCCCGGGATCGACAGCTTGCCCCGCTCCGCCTGCCGGATCATCGCATTCGAGGGAAAGCGCTCGGTCATGGCGCGCAGGCTCAGCCCCATCGCCGGATACGCGCTCAGCCGCGCTTCGAGCGCCGCATCGTCAATCCTGCCAGGATTCAGCTGCTCATCGATCCACCGGTCGAGCCCCATCGCTTCCACCGCCTGCACATCGCCCGGCCGCGGACCGAAGGTCAGCCGGTTTAGCGCATGTAGCACGCGCTGGTCCTGCGTCAGCGGCGACTGATCCGCCGCGATCGGCTGCTTTTTCTTCTTCTTCGCGAACGCAAAGGGCTCGCCCGCTGGCAGCACCAGCAACGCGGACAGGACCACCGCAAGGCAACGCGTGGGTTTCGGCATAGACAGGACGCCCCCGAGATAGTTTGTCCCTGCCTTGGGAACCCGCGCAAGCTTATAAAGTCGCGTCGCGCGACTCTGTTCTCAGTTCCCTGATCCCCGTTCCCTGCCTTAATCTTCCCGCAGCAGGATCATCGGATCCACCGCCAGCGCGCGCTGTGCCGGAATCCACGAGGCGATCAGTCCCAGCCCCAGCATCGTGACCACCACGCCGATCAGCACCCAGGGGTCTTTTGGCGTCGCCTCATACACGATGAACGACAGCAACTTTGTAGCTGCCAGCCCGCCCCCGATCCCAAACACGGACCCAATCGTGAGCCACGACAGCGACCGTCCCAGTGCTGCTGCCAGGATCTTCCTTTGATCCGCGCCCAGCGCCATCCGGATGCCCAGTTCGCGCATGCGCTTGCTCACCACGTACGAAGCCATGCCGAAGATTCCGGTAATCGCGAGCATCGCCCCCAGCAAGCCCAGCACTCCCAGCGCGACCGTCGCCACATGCGGAGCGAACAGCGCCGAGCTCAGTTCACGATCCCACGTCTTGATGTCCAGCGGCAGCGCCGGATCGACTCCGTGCATCGTTCGCTCCAGCCCCTCCGCGATCTCCTGCGGATCGCGATGCGAACGCACCACGATGAACACGTTGCTCGACGGCTGTTGCAGGAATGAGTAGAACATCGCCGCCGCCGGCTTTTCGGTCAGGGAGAAATATTTCCCGTCTTCCACCACTCCCACCACCTGCACCCGCGTCCCGCCCCAGATCTTGTAGTAGCTCCCTGTGGCTTTGTCGACGGATCCAAACAGTCTGCGCGCGAATTCCGCGTTCACCACTCCCACCATCGGCGACTTGCTGTCGTCATGCGGGGTGAACGATCGGCCTGCCAGGAGCGTCGTCCCCGCGGCCTTGAAATAGTTCGGCGAGACGTCGAACTGCTGCGCATCCGCGGCTTCGTTGCTCGGCCTGAAGTCGGTCACGCTGTCCTTGTACACCGAGGAGTCGTTTCCGCCCAGGCTCAGCGGCAGACGATCCGTGTACCCCACCGCGTCGACGCCCGGAATCGCCGCCGTCGCGTCCAGCAGCTTTTGTTCCACCACGGTCCTTTGGTCCTTCGCGTAACCGGCCATCTGCAAATCAGTCTGCGCCAGAATCACTCCCTGCGGCTGGAACCCAAAACTCGAGTGCAGCGACTTCACCAGCCCTCGCACCGCGACCAGCGAAGCCGTCACCAGCAACGCACAGATGCAGATTTGCAGCGCCAGCAGCAGATCGCGCACGGTGAATTTCCGGATTCCTCCCACTCCCATCGACCCCGCGCGAATGATCTGCCATGGATCGGAGCGCATCACCTGCCGTATCGGCACCAGCTCAAACAGGAATCCGCTCGCCAGCGCCAGCACCAGCGCGACTGCATACGTATTCGCATCCGGATTCACCGGCACGTTGATGGGAATGCTCGGAATCGGTTGCCACGCGCTCAGCCACCGCAGGATTGCGATTCCGCCGAACATCCCCAGCGCCCCTCCTGCCAGCGACAGCAGTACAGCCTCGGTCAGCAGTTGCCGCACGATCAGCCCCTTGCGCGATCCCAGCGCCATGCGCACCGCGATCTCTCGCGCCCGATCCGCTGCCCGGGCCGCGAACAAGCTGCCAAGATTCGCGCATGCCGCCAGCAGGATCAGCCCCGCCAGCAGCATCATTCCCGCCATAAATGCGCGCGCCGGTTTGCCCAGGAAATCACCCACCAGCCCCGGCTTCGCCAGAGTGAAGTGCAGCCCGTCGTCGTCCTTCGGATACTGCTTCTCGAGGTTCGCCCCAATCGCATTGAGGTCTGCGCTGGCTTGCGCCGGCGTGACCCCGGGCTTCAGATGACCCACCAGCCACGCGAAATGAGATCCTCGCTGCTCCAGCGGATTCCAGTCCTGTATTTGCGCAACGTTCGTCATGGCGATCCACATGCCGGGAGCAAAGAACAACTCCGTGCCGCGGAAATCCGGCTTCGCTACCCCGACAATCGTGAACGCATGCTTGTTGATCTGCACCACCCGTCCCACCGCCGCCGGATCCCCTCCGAAATGGCTGTGCCAGTACGCGTAGCTCAGCACCACGTACGGCGCGCTGTTCGGCCCCTTGTCGTCGTTGGCGTGCAGAAAGCGTCCCAGATACGGCTGTACCTTGAGCGCGTCGAAATAATTCGCGCTCACCAGGTACGGCCACACCGTGGAAGGATTCCCGCTGCCTGTATCCACTCCCACAGGGCCGTTGATCGAGTACGCCGCCAGTTGCTCGAAGGTCCGCGTGCGATCGCGCAGGTCGCGATAGTCCGGCCATGACTGCGATGGCTGCGCCTGCCCGTTCACCGGGCGCTGCACCATATACAGGCTCTGTGGATCCGGAACCTTCAGCGGCTTCAGCACCAGCGCGTTGAGCACGCTGAACACAATCGCGTTGGCCCCAATCCCCAGCGCCAGCGTCAGCACCGCCGTCACCGCAAATCCCGGGGATTTCCGCAGCTGCCGAATCGCAAGTTTCACGTCACCCAGCATGACCATTTCCCTTCTGTTCCGAACTGTCTTCGCGTCCATCCGTTCCAGGTTCAGGCGCGCAGCGCGTCTGCCTGGTCGGCCAGTCCTACTCCATCCGCAGCGTCGTCATCGGATCCACGCTCGCCGCGCGCCGCGCCGGGATCCACGCCGCCGCCAGCGCCAGCCCGATCATCAGCACCGCCACTGCGGCGAAGGTCATCGGGTCGATCGCGTGGACGCCGAACAGGAACGTGCGCAGCATCTGCGCGACGAACGCCGCTGCCGTAAGCCCGATCGCCGAACCGCCCAGCGCCAGCACCAGGCTCTGCCGCACCACTCCGTAGACGATCTGCCACCGCTGTGCGCCCACCGCCAGGCGGATGCCGATCTCACGCGTCCGCCAGCTTACGATGTACGCGATCAGGCTGTATACGCCCACGCCGCCAATCACCACCGCCAGGCCGCCAAACACCAGCAGGAGCACCGTCAGCGAACGCGGTGCCGATTCCGACGCGGCGATCACCTCATTCATCGACCGCACCCGCGTCACCGGCACCATCGGATCGACCTCCGCCACCGTTCGCCGCAGTTCCGCCGCCGCTTCCTCCAGGCTTGTCCGCGTGCGCATCACCACGTACATGGTCGGAACTTCGTGGTTCGGCGACATCGGCAGATACACTTCATCGCCAAAGTCGCTCGCCAGGCTGCCCTCATGGGCATTGTTCACCACGCCCACTACCGTCACCGCGGCATTCGGAACCCACACCGCCGGCACCGGCTCATCACTCACGTTCAGCAGATGCCGCCCCAGTGGATCCTGATTCGGCCACAGAGCCGCTGCCATATGCTGATCGATCACCACCGCGCGGCTCGTTCCCGATGCATCCTGATCGTCGAGCAGCCGCCCCCGCACCAGGCTCATGCCCAGAGTTGCAAAGTACCCCGGCGTCACCGTGCGGCCGGTGGCCATCAGCGGGCCTTGCCGTGCGTCCCGCGGGTGCCCCTCGGCGTCATAGACGTAGTTGCCAAAGTCGCCGTTCAGTGGCAGAGAATCGCTCAGCGCCACGCTCTGCGCCCCGGCCATGCCCCGCAACCGGCTCTGCAGAGTCGTGAAGAATTGCTGGCAGCGGCCTTTGGCCGTTTCCTGGCTGGTCGGCGCGCCAGGCCACGTCTGGCAAGCGGTCGCGTCCATCGACACTTCCGCCGTCACAATGCGATCCGTATTGAAGCCCGGATTCACCTGCGCCAGGCTCCACAGGCTGTGCAGCAGCAGCCCGGCCGCCGTGATCACCACCACGGAGAGCGCGATCTGCCCCACCACCAGCAGCATCGACACGCGGAACTGCCCCGCTTTGCCCGCGACGGTGCGGCTGCCGGAGTGCAGCGATTCGCGCAGATTCGGCGAAGCCATGCGCACCGCGGGAATCAGCCCAAACAAAACTCCCGTCACAACCGACGCCAGCGCCGCAAACAGAAACACCGGCCAGTGCAGCGATACGTCGCCGATCCGCGGCGTATCTGCGGGCAGCAGCGTCACCAGCGCCTGCAGGCTCCCGGCTGCGGCCAGCAATCCCACCAGCCCGGCCGTTGCGCCCAGTACCACGCTCTCCGACAGCAGTTGCCGCACCAGCCGTCCGCCCGATGCCCCCAGCGCGCTGCGAATCGCAATCTCCCGCTCGCGCCCCGCCGCGCGCGCCAGCATCAGGTTCGCCACATTGGCGCAGGCAATCAGCAGGATCAGCCCCACCGCCGCAAACAGCAGCAGCAGCCGCGAGCGCATGTCGCCCACCACCGCGTCCAGCAGCGGCACCACCAGGGTGTTCGACGCCCAGTTGTCTGGCATGCGCCATGGAAACAGCGGCAGCATGTGCGGATACAGCCGGCGCAGTTCGCTCTGCGCCTGGTGCGGCGTTACCCCGCTCTTCAACCTTCCGAAAGCAAGCAGATCGAAATCCTGCCACGGATCGATCGCGTCGCCGCCTTTGAACGTCACCGGCGTCAGAAACTGCGTATCCGCATAAGGAAACCGCACCCCCGCCGGCATCACGCCGATCACCCGCCGCGAGATTCCGTCGATCCGCAGCGCCTGTCCCACCGCCTCCGGATTCCCGGCGAAATGCTGCTGCCAGTATCCGTAGCTCAGCACCACCACCGGATCCTGGCTGGAGAGCGCGTCGCTCGCGGCAAAAAATCGCCCCGCCACCGGATGCAACTCCAGGGTATCGAGAGCATTCGCCATCACCTGCGCCCCGAAAACGCGATCCGCCGAGTTCGCATCGCCGACATTCGACTCGGCATCCGGTCCAAACGCACTCACTTCTGCGAACGAAGACGAATGCTCGCCCAGCGCGCGAATCCATCCCTTGGGGAAAGGCGCAAACAGCGGATTCGAACTGTTGTTGTTCGCATAGCCGATGCGCATGAGCTGAGTCTGCTGTGGAAACGGCAGCGGCCGCAGCATGATTGAGTCGACCAGCGTGAAGATCGCCGTGTTCGCGCCAATGCCCAGCGCCAGCGTCAGAATCGCCGTCGCCGCAAACCCCGGCGACTTCCGCAACGTCCGCACCGCAAATCTAAAATCAGCCAGCATATTCGTCACCCACTCTATTGCGAATTCTCTTCCCGCCATCCCAATAAACGTTCCTTGCTAACGGCCTCTTGCTGAACGTTTCCTGCTGACAGTTTCCCGCTGACAGTCTCTTGCTGGCCGTCCCTTGCTGCCCTACTCGCTCCTCAGCGCTTCCATCGGTTCCACCATCGCCGCTCTGCGCGCGGGAATCCACCCCGCCAGACCGGCGCACACCATCAGCACTACCACCGCGCCCGCAATCGCTACCCCATCCAGCGGCTGCACTTCGTAGAGGAGGCTCGCCAGATAGCGCGTGAGTCCCATCGCCGCACCGAGCCCGGCAACGACGCCGATACCGGCCAGCAACAGCGCCTGTCGCAGCGTCCGTGTCTGCACATCGCCCCGTGTCGCGCCCAGCGCCATGCGAATCGCAATTTCCCGCGACCTTTCGGTCACCGAGTACGCCAGCACGCCGTAAATTCCCAGCAGCGCCAGCGCCAGAGCCACGCCCGCAAAGGTAGTCAGCACGCCGGTGTTGAAACGCCGCGACGCCTCGGTCGATGTCACCACCTCGTCCATCGTCTCTGCGTTCGTCACGGCCAGCAGCGGATCGGCGACGTGCACCGCTTTCGTGAAGGCCGCCTCCAGCGCCTGCGGATCCCCGGTGGTCCGCACCACCGCGCGCATGCCGCTCACGACCCCGACCATCGCCGCATACTGGCCCAGATCGCGTGCCGCCTGCGATACGGGCTCATACATTTGCGGCATCTGTTCCTGATCGAGCGGATCGGGCTTGATATCCCCAACCACCCCCACCACCGTCATCGCCGGCAGCCCGTCGTCGTAGCTCGGACCGCAGCGGATATGCATGCCCACCGCATCCTTGCCGGCAAAGTATTTGTTGGCAAACGACTGGCTCACGATCACGGTCAGGGGCGCGTTCGGCTGGTCGTCGATCGCGTTGAAAGCCCGTCCGCGCAGCAGCGGAATACGCAGCGCGCGGAAGTATTCGCCCGCGGTCAGATAGTTCGAACTCATCAACCACTTCTCGCCCTTCAGCCTCACGTATTCCTCGGGCGCCACCAGTCGGCTCGAATTCCGGCCGATCACCGGAATATTCGACGAGAAGCCCACCGCCTGCACGCCCGGCATGGCCTGCACTCGATCGGCCAGGTCCCGGTAAAACGCATCCACCCTCTCCTGCGTCGGATACGTCTGCTGCGGCAGCGAAAGGTACGCCGTCATCGCATGCTCCGGCTGAAATCCCGGATCGGTCTCGAGCATGCGCGCGAAGCTCCGCAGCAGCAGGCCGCACGCGACCAGCAGCAGCATGGCCAGCGCTGTCTCCAGCGCCACCAGGCTGTTCCGCAGCCGATGCTGCGACCGTCCCTGTCCCGCCCCCTTCGAGCCTTCCCGCAACGATTCGAGAACGTCAGCCTTCATGCTGGCGAGGGCCGGAGCCAACCCGCAGACCACGCCCGTCGTGCCCGTCAGAAGAAACGCCAGCAGCGCGACCGGCCAGTGAATCGCAATCTCGTTGATCCGCGGCAGATCGGAAACCTTCGCCAAAGCCGTGGGCGCCACGCGTATCAAAGCCGCGGCCAGCGCGAGGCCCAGGCCGCCGCCGGCCACGCTCAGCGTCAGCGACTCCACCAGCGATTGCCGCAGCATCGCCTTGCGCGCGGCCCCCAAAGCCAGGCGTACCCCGAACTCGCGCCGCCGCCCGGCCGCCCGCACCAGCAGCAGATTCGCCAGATTCGCGCACGCAATCAGCAGGATCACGCATACCGCCGCCAGCAGCGTGCGCAGCAACGGCCGAGCGTTCCTTACGGCCTCCTCTTTCAGCCCGCGCACCGTCAGCAGAAAATGCACGTCGGGCACCTTCTTTTGGATAATGCCCATCACGCGCTGCGCATCGTCATTCGCCTGCGCCAGGGTCAGCCCCGGCCGGATGCGCGTCACCGCGCCGTAATCCATGTTGTCGGCTTCCGCGCCCTTCTCGGTCGGCGTAAAGCTCATCGGCACGAACAAATCCTGCAGTCCCACATTGCCGATGCCCACGGGCGATTCGAATCCCTGCGGCATGACACCGATGATCGTGTACGGCCGCCGATTGAGATCGACGGTTTTGCCCACCACATCGGCTGCGCCGCCGAAGCGCTCCTGCCAGAGCGAGTAGCTGATCACCGTTACCGGCGCGCTGCTCTCGTCTTCCGCTTCCGTGAACGTGCGCCCCAGCACCGGCTGCACGCCCAGCACCGGGAACGTCGCAGCCGTCATGCGCTCCGCCGCTGCGCGAAACGGCGCGCCCGCTCCCGTCGCTTCGAATTCTGTGCCGATGAAACCACCCACCCCGGAAAATGCCTTGTTTTCGTGTGCGAAGGTGATCACGTCTGGCGCTGCCAATCCCGATTCCGCGAAAACGTGCTCGATGCCTTCATGCAGCACGACGAGCCGGTCCGCCTCCGGGTACGGCAGCGGCCGCAGCAGTACGGCATCCACCACGCTGAAGACCGCCGTCACGCCGCCAATCCCCAGCGCCAGCGTAAGCACCGCCGTCAGTGTGAATCCCGGCGATTTCCGTAACTGCCGCAGTGCCAATTTCAGATCGTTCAGCATCATTCGCTCCGCCCTCGCTTACGCTTTCCGGCTTACCCCCTCTTAACGGAAGCCTCCTGCCTCTCCTAATCGGTCCTCAGCGCCACCACAGGATCCAATCCCGCCGCCCTCCGCGCCGGAATAATCGCTGCTACCAGCGCCGCCAGTCCCAGCGTCACCGTGGCCGCCGCCAGCAGCAGGGGATTCCACGGCTTCACCCCAAACAACTGGCTCGCGATCAGATACCCCGCGCCAATCGCGCCAGGAATCCCCAGTGCCAGCCCGATCAGCACCTGGAGAAACGCGCCCTTCAGCACCATCTGCACCACGCTTGCGCGATCCGCGCCTAATGCCATGCGCAGGCCGATCTCGCTCGTCCGCTGTTCCACGCCATACGCGGTCACGCCGTACAGACCGATAGCCGCCAGCACCAGTCCAATCGCGCCGAAGAGCCACGTGAGGCTGGCAATCGCGTTCTCCTGCGAGAAGCTGCCGTTGATCACCTCGGAATACGGAACAACGTCGTAGAACACCAAATTAGGATCCACATCGGCCAGCGCCTTCTTTACCTGCGCATGCAGGTTGGGCGGACTCCCGTGCGTCCACAGCACCAGGTTGAAGAGGTCCTGCGACCAAAGCTCGTACGACTCGGTATCCGGCTGCGCGAAGTGCACCAGCTGCGCCTCGGGGACGTAATACATCGCCCGGTCGGGATCCCGGAATCCCCACTGCACCCAATGAACGTCCGACACCACGCCAACAATCTCGTACGTCCCCGCGTTCTGCTCCGGAGCCGGCCCGAAGTGCTGCCCGATGGGATTCTGCTTGCCGTAGAACTTCTTCGCGAACGCCTCGTTGATCACCGCTACCGGCCGCGTGCTCGCATTATCCTCTTCGGTGATCGGCCGGCCCGACAACATCTTCGCGCCGATCGTTTCGAAGAACCCCGGCGTAATCCGCGTCCAGTCTGCGAAAATGTCATCCTTCGGTCCTGGCTCCGGCCTGCCCTCGAAGCGCAGATCATGGCCCCACTGATCGCCGCTCAACGGCGCATAGGTCGCTCCGCTCACGCTCTGCACGCCAGGAATCGCCTTCAGCCGATCCTGAATCTCCCGGAACATCGGCACCAGTTGCTCCTGTTTGTAATTTGAGAGCGTGGGATTGATGTAGATCAGGTAGCGGCCATCCCCGCTGAATCCGAAATTCTGGTGTTCCAGATTGCGCAGGCTTCCGCCCAGCATCGCCGCCCCGCTCAGCAGCACCAGCGATACCGCGGCCTGCGCCACCACCAGAGTCTTCTGCGCCCAGTGCTTGCTGCCTCCCACCGAGCGATTCGCTCCGCGCAGCGCTTCCACCGGCTCGGCCCTCGAAGTCATCCACGCCGGCGCCACCCCGAACAGAATCCCCGTCAGCACCGAGATGCCCAGCGCGAACAGCAGCACACTCGCCGACGGCGTCGCCTCCACAGGAATCCACGTGGAACTTGCCAGCCTGTGAAACGCGATGTACAGAATCAGCTTCGCCCCGGCATACGCCGCGCCAATCCCCGCTGCGCCGCCCAGCAGCGACAGCGTCACGCTCTCCACCAGCGCCTGCCGCACCAGCCTCCGCCGCGACGCGCCCAGCGCCACCCGCACTGAAATCTGCTGACGATTCCTCAGCCCCCGCGCCAGCAGCAAATTTGCGATGTTCGCGCACGCCACCAGCAGCACGCAGCACGCCGTGATCATCAGCAGCAGCAACCCCTGGTTGTAATCTCGGCTGATTTGCGAAAAGCCCGCGTCGCCCGGCGACACCATCAGCGTCTGCTTGTCGTAGACCGCCTTCTCCTGCGGCGTCATATCCGACACATGGCTTCCCAGCCACCCATGCAGTTCGCTCTGCAACTGCGCCTCGAGCGCCTTCGGATTCGTCCCCGGCCGCACGCGCCCGATCACATCGAGCCAGTCGATCCGCGCGTTCTTCAGTCGCGCCAGCGAACCATCCACCAGCGCCTCCGCCGTCAGCGGCATCCAGACATCCGGCATGCCCCACGTCACCATCTTGGCTCCGACAAAGTTCGGCGGAGCCACGCCGATGATCGTGAACGGCTGCCCGTTGATCTGGTACGTGGCCCCCACCACCGACGGATCCGATCCGTATCGCTCCTGCCATGCGTGGAAGCTCATCACCGCAACCGGAGCCGCGCCCTCCACATCGTCGCTGTCCTGGAACAGCCGCCC
>DATJTG010000266.1:0-73772 GCA_035503555.1 Acidobacteriaceae bacterium
GGCTACGGCAAGACCGAAGTCGCCATGCGCGCCGCCTTCAAGGCCGTGCAGGACGGCCGCCAGGTCGCGGTGCTCACCCCCACCACCGTCCTCAGCTTCCAGCACTTCGAGACCTTTAAAAATCGCTTCCGCCAGTTCCCCATCAACATCGAGATGATCTCGCGCTTCCGCACTGCAAAAGAGCAGAAGCTGATCCTCGAGCAGGTCGAGACGGGCAAGGTCGACATCCTCATCGGCACGCACCGCCTGCTCTCGAAAGACATTAAGTTTCAAAACCTCGGCCTGCTCATCGTCGACGAAGAGCAGCGCTTCGGCGTGCGCCACAAAGAGCGCCTGAAGCAGATGCGCCGCGAGATCGATGTCCTCGCCATGTCCGCTACGCCCATTCCCCGCACCCTGCACATGTCGCTCGTCGGCCTGCGCGACATGAGCGTGATCGAGACGCCGCCGCGCGACCGCATGGCAATCCAGACCGTCGTAGCGAAGTTCGACGAGAAGCTGATCCGCAGCGCGATCGAAGTGGAGCTCGAACGCGGCGGTCAAATCTACTTCGTCCACAATCGCGTCGAGACCATCTACGAGATCGCCGCGAAACTTCAGGAGCTGGCGCCCACGGCGCGCGTCGTCGTCGGCCACGGGCAAATGAGTGAAAACGAGCTGGAGAGGGTGATGCTCACCTTCATGCATCACGAGCACGATGTGCTGGTGGCGACCACAATCATCGAGAACGGCCTCGACATCCCGCTGGCCAACACCATCATTGTGAATCGCGCGGACCGTCACGGCCTGAGCGAGCTCTACCAGCTCCGCGGCCGCGTCGGCCGCTCGAATCGTCGCGCCTATGCATATTTGCTCATCCCGCCCGAGCAGGAGCTGACCGAAGTCGCGCGCCGCCGTCTCGCTGCGCTGAAGGAATTCTCCGACCTCGGGGCGGGGTTCAAAATCGCCGCCCTCGATCTGGAGCTGCGCGGCGCCGGCAACCTCCTCGGCGGTGAGCAGAGCGGACACATCGAGGCCGTCGGATTCGAAATGTACACGCAGATGCTCGAAGAGGCCGTCAGCAAGCTGAAAGGCGAGGAGAAAGTGGAACGGCCCTCCGTGCAGCTCTCGCTCGGCATTCCGTTACGTATCGATGAGAGTTACATATCCGAAGAGAACCAGCGGTTGCGCATGTACAAGCGCATCGCCGGCATCGAGAACGACAAAGCACTCGACGACGTGCGCACCGAGCTTGAGGACCGCTACGGCCCGCTGCCGGTGAGCGTGGCGCACCTGCTGGAAGCGGCGCGGCTACGTCTCGAATGCGAGCGCATCGGCGTAGCGCAAATCGACCGCAAGCGCGACGCGGTGCACATCCGCTTCACTGAGTCCGCAGCGGTCGATCCGGGCCGCCTGATGAAGCTCGTCGCCAGAAATGCGAAGCGCGGCGCGCAGTTCACGCCGCAAGGCGTGCTCAAGTTCCCCATCGCTTCGCTGAAGCCGGACGAAATCCTCGCCGAAGTGCGGGCCTTGTTGGGAGAACTGGCGGACCAGAGCAGCGCTCAGCGTTCGGCGATCGGCGTTCCCTGACGCTGGCCGCAACCGCGCTCACGGTACCAGCGCAATCTCCACATGCCGATGGATCGTCTGCGCCTTCGGCGCGCCGCATTGTGTGAGCGCCGCGTCCTCGCAGATGCGGCGCGAGAGCACGACCGGGTTGTTCATGGTCGCCGAGAGAATCTTGCCGTCGACGGTGCTCACCGTGATTGTGACGTCGAAAGTCTCCTTGCCCGCGCCTGCCTCATACTTGCCCTCTGCCGTCTTCGTAATCTCCATCCAGTTGTTCGGCGTGTCCGCAATCGCCGATTCCATCCACGCGGCGGGGAATTTCAGCGGTGACTTTGCCGGGGGAACGTGATGCACCACGAGCACGGCGGTGTGCGCAGCCGCGTCAAGCGACTGCAAATGCAGATCGAAGTCGATCGCGTCGGTACCCGTGAGAACCCGCGTGCCATCCGCCCACGAGCTCGGATTGGGATTCGGAACATAGAAGCGATCGCCCGCCTGATGAAAGAGGGGAATCTTCTGGAACAGCCAGTCGTCAACGTAGAACGTCATCAGATCGGTCACCGGTCCGACGAAGCGCGGATCGAGCCCGGCGAGGTTCGGCCCCGAGGGCATGTGGCTGGGGTCGAGTGAAAATGCGAGGCGCGCATCGAGCGTGGCCGGCGAGAGCACGACCGCCTGGCCGTCTGAGGTCATTGCCGTCCAGCGGAATTCCTCGACCCAGGAACCATCGGCGGCCTTCTTCACCACCCCCGCCGCATCGGCCGTGTAATGCCATGCATCGTTCGCGGCGGTCATGTGGTAGTGCAGCGCTTCGCCCTCCGTGTAGTGGCGGGCGATGGGACTTGTCGGGGCGGTTTGCGCGGCAAGCATCGCAGGCGCCACAAGCATTCCCAGAAACAGGGCGGCTTTTATCATGGAGTCCTTGCGTCCGTCATAGTCCCGCAAAAGGCCGCCGTCAACGCAAATTGCCAGAGGGTGAGTTACGTCCGGATGCAGGCGTAACGTCGAGCTTCGAGCTCGCGCATCAGAACCATCGCAGCAGCTCCGCAAACCCCGAAACTTCCAGCAGCCGCTGCCCCTCCGGCGCTGCGTCCAGCGAGTCGTGCTCCAGCACCCATGTGTTTGGGTGATGGATGTACACTGCGTTCAGCCCGCAGGCGAGCGCAGGATTGATATCGGACCGCGGGCTGTTGCCGATCATCCACGTCTTCCCCGATTCGAGCGAGTACTTCTCGCAAACAGTGCGGTAGGCGCTGGGGTCCTTCTCGCGCGGCACTTCGACAGCAAAGAAATGGTGGGTCAGGCCGGAGCGGGCCAGCTTGTCCAGCTGCTCGTCCTGATCGCCCTTCGTCACCAGGATCAGACGATGGCGCTCCGCCAGAATCGGCAGCGTGGCCGCAACGCCCTCCAGGAGTTCGATCTCCTGGTCCGCAATGGTCTGCGCAAAGCTCAGGATGCGTTCGTGCTTGTCCGGCGTGACCGAAACCGGTGAAAGCCGCTCAAAACAAGCGACTAAGGCACGGCGAAAACTGACCAGTCCGTAGCCGTGCGCACGGACGTTTTCGCGCTCCACCTCGTTCAGCTTCTCGCGAACTTGCTCCCGCGTGTACTCCTTGTGGTCGACATAGGAGATAAAAGCCGCGATGGCCCGCTCAAAATAGATATTATTTTCCCAGAGGGTGTCGTCGGCATCGATCAGGAGGATTTGACCGGGCTGAAATTGAGGCTGAGAAGACATCGTTCTGAGCGTAACAGGTAGGCGGAGCGAAGCCGAGGCGAATATTCGGCGAAAATCGTGCGAAAACTGTCTGCCGAATGAACAACTTAAACGGTCTCGCCGGGTTCCAATAGGCATAACCCCGGTGCCGGGCCAGGGCAAAAAGGCACATTCTGGGAAGGTTCGGGCGTTGAGGGCCCCAGCGGCGCAAACGTGATGCGATTCGTGTTGAAACTCGGACTGGTGATCGCACTGGCGGCTGCGCTGGGGTGTGCCCAGGCGCACGCCGACGCCGCGCTGCTCATGGAGGAGCCATTCGGCGAGTTTGGGGCGATCAACCCCACCGGCCACGCTGCCATTTATTTGAACCGCGTCTGCGCCGACACACCCACGCATCTGCGTCCCTGCCGCGAGGGCGAGATAGGCGTCGTCCTGAGCCGGTATCACCGCATCGACGGGTACGACTGGCTCGCCATTCCGCTCATTCCTTACCTCTACGCGGTCGACGATCCCTCGGAGATTCCGGCTACCGCAACGCCGCGCCTCGAACGCAAACTGCGCGATACCTACCGGCGCGATCACCTCATCGATCTGGTTCCCGACGACCCCGAACACGAGATCCCCGTCGGCGACTGGATCCAGCTGGTTGGAGCTTCCTATGACCGGCGCATCTGGGGTTTTGAGGTGGCGACGAGCACCGATCAGGACGACACACTCATTCGGGAATTCAATGAGCGCAGGAACATCAGCCACTTCAATCTGTTCTTCAACAACTGCGCAAATTTCAGCGAAAAGGTGCTGAACTTCTACTATCCGCACTCGATCCATCGGAACTTTATCGCCGACGCGGCCATGATGACCCCGAAGCAGACGGCGAAGTCGCTGGTGAAGTACAGCCGCAAGCATCCGGAAGTCGACCTCAGGACGTTCGTCATTCCCCAGGTGCCGGGTACCATCAAACGCAGCACGCCGGTCGATGGCGTCGTGGAATCGCTGGTGAAGTCGAAGAAATATGTGCTGCCGCTGGCCGCTCTGCACCCATTTGTGGCCGGGACGCTCGTGGTGGCCTACTTTGGCGACGGACGCTTCCACCCCGATCCGCATGCGGAAATCTACAACCCCACCGAAGCCGCGGAGCCGGGTGAACCGATCGGCGCCGCGGCATCCGCCGGTGGCGCGGCAGGCGAGTTGACGGCAGACGAGCCTATCCAGCCATAACGAGCGGCTCAACAGCCTCTCCTGCCCGCATGATCCCTCGGAAACCACGGCGCTCTCGCTCGCGTATGATGTTCCTTCCGCTTTTGGAGGAGCCATGCGACGACTGCTGTTGGCAGCCAGCCTGCTGTCTGCGTTTACCCTTGCCGCCGTAGCCCAGAATCCCACTCCGGCGCCCGCCGACCAGCACTACGCGCCGATCCCGGGATTCGATCCCTCGGCCATGAACACCAAAGCTGATCCCTGCACGGACTTTTACCAGTACGCCTGCGGCAATTTCGCCAGCGAGCACCCCATCCCGTCGGACCTGCCGGAATTCGACCAGTTCGCGAACCTTTACGAGTTCAACACCCAGGCCCTGCACGAGATTCTCGAGCAGGCCTCGGCAGGCCAGGCGACCCCGGGCTCGAACGAGCAGAAGATCGGCGATTACTACAAAAGCTGCATGGATACTGACGCCATCGAGAAGAAGGGCCTCGCGCCGTTGCAGCCGGAACTGGACCGCATCGGCGCGCTCGAAGACAAGAAGGATCTCCCCGCTCTGATCGCGCACCTGAATCAGCTGGGCGTGGGCGTTTTCTTCGATTTCAGCTCGCAGCAGGATTTCAAGGACGCCACGCAGGAAATTGCTTACATCGACCAGGGCGGACTCGGACTGCCGGAGAAAGACTACTACCTGCGCACCGATCCGAAGAGCGTCGAGCTGCGTAAACAGTACGTGACGCACATCGGGAAGATGCTGATGCTTCTGGGCTACGGTCCTGACGAAGCCGCCTCGGCCGCTGTCCAGGTGATGGCTCTCGAAACCGCGCTCGCCAAAGGATCGATGGGCGTTGTGGACCGACGTGACCCGGAGAAGATCTACCACATGACGCCGATCGATAAGTTCGCCACGACCGCTCCGCTGATCGACGCCAGGCAGTACATCGCCCTCATGGGTGCGCCGGCGGTCGAGCAGCTCAATGTCGTTTCCCCGGCATTCTTCCCCGCGCTGAACAAAGCCATCGACGATGCCGAACTCACCACCATCAAGGCCTACCTGCGCGTGCATCTCGCCGATTCCTTCTCCATGCGCCTGCCCAAAGCCTTCGACGACGAAAATTTCGATTTCTACGGACGCAAGCTGACCGGCACGCCGGAGCAGCAGGCGCGCTGGAAGCGCTGCGTCAACGCCACCGACGCCTCGCTGGGCGAAGCCCTCGGCCAGCTCTATGTGCAAAAGTACTTCACGCCCGACATGAAGGCCTCAACGCTGCAAATGGTCCACGACATCGAAGCCGCGATGGGCAAGGACATCGAAGGCCTCGACTGGATGAGCACCGCCACCAAAGCGAAGGCCGAAGACAAGCTCCACATGGTGGCCGACAAGATCGGGTATCCCAACAAGTGGCGCGATTACTCGAAGCTCTCCATTGAGCCCGGCGACGCGCTGGGAAATTCGTTCCGCTCGCGCCTGTTCGAGGTCGCCTATCAGCTGAACAAAATCGGCAAGCCCGTCAACCGCGACGAGTGGCAGATGACGCCGCCAACGGTGAATGCCTACTACGATCCCAGCATGAACGACATCAACTTCCCCGCCGGGATTCTCCAGCCTGCGTTCTACGACAAGGACGCAACCGACGCCACCAACTACGGCCACATCGGCGCGGTCGTCGGCCACGAACTTACCCACGGCTTCGACGATCAGGGCGCGAAGTTCGACGGCCAGGGCAATCTCCACAACTGGTGGACGCCCGCGGATAAGCAGAAGTTCGAAGTGAAAACCAACTGCCTCGTGCAGGAATACGGTTCGTTTACTGCCGTCGACGACGTGAAGGTGAACGGCAAGCTGACCCTCGGCGAAAACACCGCCGACAACGGCGGCGTTCGCATCGCATTGATGGCTTTGATGGCGCGCGAAGCCATGAAGGGCGCAGCCGCGAGCCAGACCGAAGAGCAGGCCTCCGAGCACACGTACACGCTGGAGCAGCAGTTCTTCATCGGCTACGCGCAGAACTGGTGCTCCAACGAGCGGCCCGAGTTCATCCGCATGCTCGCCAATGTCGATCCGCATTCGCCCGACGCCCTGCGCGTGAAAGGCGTGCTCGTCAATACACCGGAGTTCGCGAAGGCCTTCAACTGCAAAGCCGGGCAACCGATGGCGCCGGTGAAGAGCTGCCGCGTCTGGTAACCACTTCGCGCGCTTCCGCTCGCATTCAGGCAAAACCTCAAAGACCGGAATCCGGATTTTTCCGGATTCCGGCCTTCTCTTTCTCCCTGGTCGTTTCCCTGCACCGAATGCAGAAATGCCTGCAGGCGCTTCTGTCTATTTCTGCCCGGAGAAACGGCTCCGATCCTTCGCCGTCGCCTCCGCGCTCACGCGGCTCGCCTCATCGCCAAAATCCTGCGCGCCGCAGGCGTAGTCCGTGCTGCCGTACCCTTTGCGGCCTTCGTTCGGGATGCGCCTTCTCTCGTCCTCGTTGAGGCCCCAGCCCAGTTCGTGCGCGTTCTCGCTGGAGCGTTTGCGGGTGTGCTCGCTGAATCCTCGCGGCTCATGGTTCGATTCGCGTTTCGTCTCCATACTCGTGGGATGACCCCAGCGCGGCTCGCGGTGGCTCTGCGCATCCCCTAAAACCGCACGTTCCGTCGTCCTCAATTTTCGATTCCTGCTCGCAGACAACTCCGCACATGGTGCCCGCGCTGCGATTCAAAAGAAGAGCCGTCCCTTGGCCGACGGCCGGCAGAGCAATGCAGTGCAGGCCAGATTCCAGGATCGCAGCGGCATTAGCTCCGCAACTTCGCCCCGACGGCCTCGAGCGCCGTCACCATCTGCTGCGACCACGACTGCACCTCTTCCTCGCGCAGCGTGCGCTCGTGCGACTGAAACACCGCGCCCAGCAGCAGCGAATAGTGCCCCGCCGGCACGAGCTTGCCTTTCGCGTCACGCAGTACTTCTTTTGGCGCGTAGCTCAGCAGTTCCGGAATCGCCAGCGCATCGACAGCCGCGACGATCGTCGAATACGTAACTGTATCGGGCACAATCAGTGAGAAATCCCGCCGAACCGGCTGATAGCGAGACAATTCGCGCATCACAGGCTGGCGCAGATTCTGCTTGTAGAGGCGATCCAGCCAGACTTCGCCGATCTGAACCGCCTGCTTGATCTTGCGCCGCTCCGCTTCCGCAGGATGCAGCTCTCCAAACCAAGCCACCGTGGCGCCGTCGAGCACCGCCCGCGCGCTCCGGCCGGGATGCAGCCACGCCGACATCAGCCCTGCCGCCGCCGGAAAACGATCGAAGTACAGCGACCGCGCGGCAAAATTGCCCAGCAGGGCTTCCATCGCGCTCTTCAGATCGTAAAAATCCGGCTCCGGTCTCCCGAACGCGTGACCTGCGGCTCCAATCGCCAGCGTCGGCCGTTCGTCGACGCGCGGATAGCCGTTGTCGGGAGATCCCGAAAACGACGTGCCCATCTCGAACAGCGCCGCGCCTTCCACATCGCGGCTAATGTTCAGCGCCAGCATCTGCAGCATGCCCGGCACCAGCGACGGCCGCAGCATGCCCGCCTCTTCGCTCAGCGGATTGCCGAGCGCCACCGAAGATTTCGGCTCGCGCGCGAACAACGCAGCATCTTCCGCCGAGCAAAACGTCGACGAAATGGCCTCGGTGAAGCCCAGCGCCAGCAGCGTGCTTCTCAGCTTCGCTTCCTTTTCGGCCCACGGCAGTTCCACCACGCTTCCGGCGAACGCGGGCAGCGTATTGCGAAAACGGTCGTAGCCGTACACGCGCGCGATCTCTTCCACCAGATCGATCTCGCGCTCCAGATCGAGCCGCCACGAAGGCAGCGTCACATCCCACTGCTCGGGTGAAGTCGCAGCAAGCCGGCAACCCAGCCCGGTCAGGATCGACTCGGCAACAGGCGCTGTGATTCCGGCGGGATCTTCCGTGGGACCGAGAATCCGATGCGCTTCGCTCAGCGCGAACGAGATTGCGGTACGCTGCGCCGTGCGCGCGGCAATTTCCGGCACGATCACATCCACCAGCTCGCCTACCGCAGTTCCGCCGGCTTCCAGAATGAGTTTGCTCACCAGCGCGCTGGCCACCGGCGGCGCGTTGAAGTCGGCCCCGCGTTCAAAGCGATGCGACGCATCCGTGTGCAGCTGATGCCGCTTCGACGAGCGCCGCACCGTGGTCTGCTCGAACCACGCCGCCTCCACGAGGATGTTTTTCGTCTCCGCGGTGATCATCGTGTCCCACCCGCCCATCACCCCGGCCAGGCCGACGGCTTTCTTTTCATCGGCAACTACCAGATCATCGGCATCGAGCGTCCGCTCCACTCCGTCCAGCGTCCGCAGCTTTTCGCCCTTCCGCGCGCGGCGCACGATAATGCCGCCCTCCAGCTTGTCAAGATCGAACACGTGCGTGGGCTGGCCGATCGCAAGCGTGCAGAAATTCGTCGCGTCCACGGCGTTCGATATTGCCTTCTGCTCCAGCAGGCGGAACCGCTCGGCGACAGTGCCGGTGGCTGCAAGAATCTTCACATCGCGCAAAATGCGCGCGGTGAAGCGCCCGCACGCGTCGTTGGCTTCAATCCGCACAGGAAACCCAGCACCGGCCTGCGGCGAGGGCAATGCGACATCGAGTGGCGCCAGCGTCAGCCCGTAGATCGTCGCCGCTTCGCGCGCGATGCCGTAGTGGTTCATCGCATCTACGCGATTCGTCGTGATGTCCATCTCAAACAGCGAGCCGTGCGCGCCGAGATCGAAGACGCCCTCGACCGCAATACCACGGAGGGTCAGGTCGTCGGCCAGTTCGCGGTCCGAGACCGCAATGCCGGGCAGGTAAGAGCGAAGCCAGGAGCTGAGTATCTTCACGCGAACTGCTCCAGGAATCTGAGATCCCCCGAGAACATCAACCCAATATCCCCAATGCCGTACTTCATCATGGCCACGCGGTCGATGCCCATGCCGAAGGCGAAGCCCGCGATCTTCTTCGGGTCGTAGGCCGGTTGCTTCAGGCGCGCGAACTCAAACACCGCGGGATCGACCATGCCGCAGCCCAGCAGTTCGATCCAGCCGGAGTACTTGCACTTGCGGCAGCCCGCCTGTCCGCAGAACGGGCAGCTGATCGACACATCGGCGCTCGGCTCCGTGAACGGAAAGAACGACGGAAAGAAGCGCGTCTTCACCTGCGAACCGAACAGCGCCTTCATCGCGAAGTCGAGCGTGCCCTTCAGGTCGCCGAACGTGATGTTGGTGTCGACGCACAGGCCCTCGATCTGGTGAAACATCGGGGAATGCGTCGCGTCGGCCGCGTCGTTGCGGTGCACCTTGCCGGGAATGATGATGCGCAGCGGCGGCGCCTGCTGCTCCATGGTGCGAATCTGCACCGGCGAAGTGTGCGTGCGCATCAGCAGGCGGTCGCGCAGCGGGCGGCGTTCCTGGTGGGCCACCACCAGCGTGTCCTGGGTGTCGCGCGCCGGATGACCCGGCGGGAAGTTCAGGGACTCGAAATTGTAGTAGTCCGTTTCGACCTCGGGGCCGACACCGACCGAATACCCCATGCGCTGGAAGATCGCCACCAGCTCGTTCCAGGTTTTGATCAGCGGATGCTCGGCGCCAATCGCGTGGCGGGGTCCAGGCAGCGTAATGTCGATGGCCTCGGCGTCCAGTGCAGCGGCAGGCACGCCGGCACGCGCACCTTCATCCAGGCGCTGCTCAATGCGCGCCTTGAGGGTGTTGAATCGCTGGCCGATCAGCTTTTTGGCGTCCCCGGGCGCGGCCTTCAGCCACGCGTCGCTGATCAGCTTCAGCCGCCCCTGTTTCCGCCCGAGCCAGCGCAGCCTGAATTCCTCGGTCGCCTCCGGCGACTGGAGCGACTGCGCCGAGATCTCAACTTCAGCCGCCACCGCGGCGAATGCGCGGTCCAGCTCAGGCTCGGAGTAGCCCCCGAGCGATGGAATTGCGTCTTCCTGCATGATTCTTTTGATTGTAGCGGGTAGTGTGCGGCGGCGAACCGAGACGCAGCGGCGGTACGTATTCTGCGGTTGACTCTTCCAATTTCGGATTACTCAACCCGCCGCGTGGCCATCACACCGTCCTTGCGCCTGAAACTTCCGGCTTTCCCTTATGGCATGATGAGGCCACAAGTACCGTATTTCCATCAGATGCAGAATTTGAGGGGGTTTTGGGCGCCATCGGTATGGGCTGCGTTCCTTTCCGTGACGCTCAAAGCGGCCCGAATTCGCCTGAACCCTGCGCCGGGGAGCGCATACTACGGCGGTCTACACTAATCCCATGATTCGTTCGTACCAGGGAAAAACGCCAGTGATTCCGGCCTCGTGCTACGTCGACCTCTCGGCGCAGGTGATCGGCGACGTGGAGCTGGGCGAGCACGCGAGCGTTTGGATGAACGCCGTCGTCCGCGGCGATGTTCACTCGATCCGGGTCGGTGCGCACTCCAACGTGCAGGACTGCGCTGTGCTCCACGGCATGCGCTATAAGTACCCGGTGATCGTCGGCGAGTACGTCACCATCGGTCATAACGCAACCGTGCACGGATGCGTGATTGAGGACGCCTGCCTCATTGGCATCGGCGCGACGATCCTGAACAACGCGCGCATTGGCGAGGGATCGATCATCGCGGCCGGCGCCGTGATCCCGGAGAACATGGTCGTCCCGCCGCGGTCGCTCGTCGCCGGCGTGCCCGGCAAGGTCCGGCGCAATCTCACCTCTGACGATCGCGAGGAGATCCTCATGTACGCGAGGAACTACCTCGACTATGTGAAACTCTACCTCGCCGAGACGCGCGAGGCAGAGCTCGAGACGAGCCACCACTCCTAAGCAGCCGATCGCGCGGCGTCGCTTTACCCGAAGTCCAGGATGGCCGAAAATAGAAGTGAGGTCAACGGAGGATTATGCCCCTGTCCGGCGAAGCCATTCGCATGATGAACCTGGTGGACGACGTAGCCACCACGATGCGCCGCATTCTGGCCCTGGTCCCGACGCTCGCTCCCGAAGAGCGCGCGCGGGTGAGCGATTACCTGAAGAAGTCCGAGCCTGGCGCCGGTGCGGTGCTGCAGGCACTCGAAGGCAAGTAGCCCAGCAGCAAACTGTCGCGCACGATCCAACCCCTCGCGCGCGTTGCGCTCAGTTTCGTACTCAGGCAGAGCGCAGCTGTTCGGCCGGATCCGCAGCGGCAGCGCGCAGCGCAGGCAACGCCGAGGCGAGCATTGCCAGAAGCAGCATCAGGACCGCGCTCACCGCGTACACAAAGGGATTCGTCGCACTCACTCCGAAGAGAAACACGCTGACGAGGCGGGCAACGGCCAGCGATCCCAGAATGCCGAGCGCGCACCCGATCGCGGCAATCTTAGCGCCGTAGCCGAGCACCAGCCGCGCGATGTTGCCGCGCTGCGCGCCCAGCGCCATGCGAATTGCGATTTCCTGCGTGCGCTGCGAAACGCTGAATGCAATCACGGCATAAATACCCATTGCAGCAAGAAGCAAAGCGCCGAGCGCGAAGGCCGAGAGCAAGCCGGTGTTGAAGCGGCGCGGCGCTTCCACTGCCGCGATGGCGTCGGACATCGGCTGAACAGGATCGAGAGCCAGTCGCGGGTCGATCCCGCCGACGACCGAGCGCAGAATGTGACTCATCTGCTCCGGCAACAGCGTGGACCGCAGCGCGATCCAGCCGGTGGAGAGATTCACGATTCCGGCAGCGCCCGCACCTTCGATGATGGCGGGCTGCTCCAGCGGAAAGTACCACTGCTCGCCGGCGGGCTGATCGGGCGCGTCGATGCGGACATCGGGCACGACGCCGACGACCGTTGCCCATGGCAAATTGTGTTTTGGGTTGCCGATGTGCAGGCGCTTCCCGATGGGGTTCTGCCCCGGCCATTCCTGCTTCGCCATCGACTCGTCGACGATGCATACAAGCGGCGCGTCGGAGCGATCCCGGATGGTGAAGTCGCGGCCCTCAACAAGCGGAATGCCGAGCGCCTGGAAGTAGTCGCCATACGTCTCGATGAAGGGGGCAAAGCGCAGCTTCCAGCCGGCGACTGGTGCGCCTTCGATGGTGAAGCCGCCGCGTCCGCCGCCGCCCGTGTCGGGCAGCGTGTTTGCGAGGCCGACGGCAACGGTGGCGGGCTGAGCCGCAAGGCGATTCACCACCTCGCGGTTAAACGCAGCGATCGACGATTCCGTCGCATACTGCTGCGCCGGTAACTGGTAGCCGGCGATCAGGAGGTGGTTTGGGCGGAATCCAGGATCGACAGCGAGCATCTGCTGATAGCTGCGCAGGAATCCGAGAGACACCGTCAGGAGCAGCGTGGCGATGGCGATCTCCGTAATCACCAGACACGCGCGGAGCCAGCTCTGACGCATGCTGCCGCCGCCGGATCGCACATCCTCCTTCAGGCCCTCCAGCAGATTGGTGTGGAGCGCCGCCCAGGCCGGCGCCAGGCTGCAAAGAACTCCCGTGGCAACCGCGAGGAGCAGCGCGAAGATCGCCACGCCGGCGTTGATCGAAATGGAATCGACGCGCGGCATCGACTCGGGCAGCAGCGGAACGGCAACGCGCAGAGCCATCGCGGCAAGAATCAGGCCGAGCAGGCCTCCGGCCAGGCTCAGCAGCAGTCCTTCGAGGACGCATTCGCGCAGCATGACTCCGGCGCGCGCTCCCAGCGCAAGTCGAACGGCATGCTCCCGGCGTCGGCGCAGAGCGCGGACCAGCAGCAGGATTGCGACATTGGCGCAGGCGATGAGCAGCACCACATCGACAGCGAGAAAGAGCGTGCGCAGCAAAGGCCGCACATCGGCGACTACCGACTCGCGCAGCGGCACGACATCGCCGCGGATGTGAATCGCAGCCAGCTCCGGGGGAAAGTCGCGCATCACCTGCTGCGCAACCCGATTGGCGTCCTGCGCGGCCTGTTGCAGGGTTACTCCGTCGCGGAGGTGCCCGACGAGATGGGTTCCCCAGGCGCCGGCAGCGGCGGGCGCAAGCTCATCCGCCGTGAAGCTCATTGGCACCCAGAGCTGCGCCTGGCCGACGCGACCGGGCAGCAGCGGAAACTCGAAGCTGCGTGGCATGACGCCGACAATTGTGTAGTTCCTGCGATCGAGCGTGATGGTGGTTCCCGCAATGTTTGGGTCGCGATGATAGCGGTTGAGCCACAACGCGTAGCTGATCACCGCAACGGGAGCGTGGGAATCGTCTTCCTGCTGGGTGAAGACGCGGCCGAGGATCGGCGCGACGTCCAGCGTAGGGAAGACACCGGCGGTCAGGCGCGCGCCATTGACGGATTCAGAAGCCGATCCGCCGGAAAGTTCCCACGACGTCGTGACGAAGGCTCCCATCGACGAAAAGGCATGTGCCGCATGAACGTAAGTGGCCACTTCCGGCGCGGCGACGCCGAGTTGCAGCCCATCGCCGAGCCTGTCGCCCAAAAGGACGAGCCGCTCCGGATCGTGAAAAGCCAGCGGGCGCAGGAGCACGCCTTCGACGAGCGAGAAGATGGCGGTGGTGGCACCGATGCCCAGCGCGAGAGTGAGAACAATCGTGAGCGAAAAGCCGGGCGCTTTCCGGAGTTGGCGAAGGGCAAGCCGAAGGTCGCGCATACGAGGGAGAATACCGCCAGCGGAGGACTCCGCGCAGCGGATCCTCCTTCACCCTGCGCTCAGATGCGCATGGGCATGATGATGTAGCGGTACTTGAAGTCGTCGGAGCCGTCTTCAGGACGCATCTGACCGGCCGACTGCGCGTCCTTGAATTCGAGGCGGACTTCGCCTTCGTTGCCCACCGCCTTCAGGAAATCGATCAGGTAGGCGGAGTTGAAGCCCACCACAATCGGATCGAAGTTGTAAGGCGTCTCGATCGTGTCTTCCGACTCGCCTGCCTCCGTTGACGACGACGAGATCTTCACCTCGTTCTGCTCGAGGCGCATTTTGATCGCGCCGGAGCGCTCGTCGGCGAACTGCGCCACGCGCTGGATGGATGCCGAAAGATCGGGGCTGCGTACGATCACGAACTTCGTGTTGTCGCGCGGCATGACGGCTTCGTAGTTCGGGAACTGGCCGCTCAGCTTGCGGCTGGTGAGCACGCGATGGCCGATGCGGAAGAAGAGCGTCGAATCGTCGTCGGCAAACTCAACATGCTCGGCCTCGGTGTTCGAGAGCAACGACTGCAGCTCCTGCAGAGCCTTGCGCGGGATGAGGGTCTTCTTCTCGCCGGTGATGCCGGAGAAGTTCTCGCCGCTCTTTTCGATGTGCGCAAGGCGATGGCCATCGGTGGCCACCATGGCGATCGACTCCGCCTTGAGGATCAGCAGAGCCCCGTTCAGCGTGTAGCGCGATTCCTCATTGGAGATGGCGAAAATCGTGCGGGCGATGAGCGTGCGGAGGGAGCCAACCGGGATCTTCGTGACGCTGCCCTCAGGGAACTCAGGCACCTGCGGGAAGTTGGCGCGGGCCATGCCGACCATCTTCGTATTCGAGCGTCCGGAGCGGATCTGGACCCAGTGATTCTCGAGCAGTTTGATCGAAATTTCGCCGTCCCCCAGCAGCTTGATGTAGTCGTACAGCTTGCGCGCAGGGATGGTGCACGAGCCGGCCTTCTTGACTTTGGCCGCGCAGGAAGTGCGCATGCTCTGGTCAAGATCGGTTGCCGTGATGACGATGCGATCGTTATCGGCTTCCACGAGGAAATTGGAGAGGATGGGAATCGTCGTTTTCCGCTCGACGACGCTCTGCGTGGCGGTCAGCTCGCGCAGCAGGTCCTGACGGCTGACTGAAATCTCCATAGTCGCTCCCTGGACGGCTTTCTCCTGTTCCACACCAGCCGGCATCTTGGCTCTCCCGATGATCGCCCCGGCGGGCAGATACGCCAGGGACCAATCTGATTGGACTCAATGTACACCATGCGGCGCAACATCCCGCAAGCAATCCAATTCTAGTGAGAAACCATGGGAAAAGGCTCTCTGGAAAACGTGTCCGCAGTGTGCGAACCCGGTTACGAGTGGATGGAGGGGAGAGCGACGGCGAATACAAAATTTCTTAGGTTCTTATTCCCCGTAGTCGTAGTCGTTCGGTTCGGAAAAGTGGAAAGGTGAGGTGAAACCGCGACCGCATAGGCTTCCGGATGGGGCTGGGTTTTAGAAAACGTGGACCGCTCGGGAAGCAAAAGGAGGAAAGCAGAGAAACAAATCGAAAATGCGGTACGGGATCTCCACGAAAGCCACAGGGCGCGGCGGAAGCCGTGTGGAAAGGAATTGCTGTGAGTGGAAAGCGCGGCTTTGTACAGGCAGGATGCAGGTGCCGCGAGAACCGGTCATCCACAGATCCAGGGTTATCCAAAACTCCCACAGAAGAGAAAGGCCCTGCGGAAAGCAGGGCCGCTGTTCAATCCAGGATGCGTGCGGGGTCGTTAGTCTCCCGAGTCAGAATCGGAATCAGAGCTGTCGTGGGAGATGGTGATACCGCCGTTGGTGGTCTGGGTATGGATGGTGGCACCGCCGCCGCCGATGTTGGTGTCGAGGTGATTCTTGATCTCACCCTGGACGGTCACGGGGAAGTCGACGCGGATGCCGCCGTTGGTGGTGCCCGCTTCGAGGTGCGCCGAGTAGTGATCGGGCACGTGCAGGTCGACTCCGCCGTTGGTGGTGTCAGCCTGCAGGCCCTGGCCCTGCCAGCGATCACCGGAGAGCGCGATGTTCAGACCGCCATTCGTGGTGCGGCCCTCCACGTCGCCAGACAGCGCCTTCAGGCCCACTCCGCCATTCGTGGTCGAAAAGCGGATGGTGCCGTCGAGGCTGGCCAGCTCAATTCCGCCGTTCATGGAATGGAACTCGGCCGTAAGATGACGCGGCACGTGCAGGTGGTAATCGACGCTGTAACCTCTGCGGCCGAAGAAGTTCTCGTGCGGGCCATGGTCGTGGATATCGCCGCCGGCCGTGTCGATCACGACCTCGTTCAGAAGGTTCGTGGCATCCGACTCCGACGAACCCCATGCCGTCACTTTGGCCTCCAGCGCGACGTCGGAGCGGTCTTCGCCGACGACATTGATGCCACCGTTGGTCGTATCGACGCTGAGATGGCCGGAAGCGAGCGTAAACGTGGTGCGGCGCATCTGGCAGACGTGGGGATTCCCCCAATGGCTGTTGTGATCATCGCAATCGCCGGTTTGCCAGTTGCCCGGGATCTGGGCTGCGGCGGCGACGCTGCGATCGCGAAGGCGAGAGTGGGGAAGCAGCGCTCCGAGCACAACGATTGCGCAGAACGCCAGGACAAACAATACGAAGCGGCGCATGGCACGGACCTCGGGAGAGGGATACGCGTTGGGTTGCATGGTAGTTCCCTGACAGAATTCTGGGCCTATCGAGGCAAAAGCACGCAACGGGCCGAACCGTTTACACGATAAGAGGCGCAGGATGTGTCGGTTACCGAACACTGGTGAGAACCCAGTTGTCCGAAGCAGAGAAGCTGTGTTCAGGAATGGACAGATTCTGGTGAATGAAGACGGGGAGTTCGGCCGATCGTTGCGGACTAAGGGTCGCCGGCAACCAGATTCAGGAAGATTTCAGCGCTTACGTTCCCAGAACTCTTCGTGCCGGTCATCACTGAATCGAATACCGGTGATGTGACCTTCGGAATCGTGCTCGAAGGTCAGCCGCCGCGTTCCCCCGGCGGGATAGAAGAAAGTGGTCGCGTTCTCCGGCAGCAACTCGAAGGTTTCGCCGATCTGGTTCTTCTGCATGAGCTTATTGCCGTCGCGGAAGATCGTGGCAACGATCTCATTTTGGTCCTCGTATTCACCGAAGTAAGCGCTATAGAGCGCGGGATCAACGATCGCGGGAACAGGATGGATGGGAACAAGGACCTCTTCCGCCGCCGGCGAGAGCCTGGGGATGGTGCTGAGGCGCTGGGCGAGGAGCCAGCGGGGGAGCTGGGGCTCGCCGTAAGCGCGGTCCCAGACGTTGTGCTTAACGCCCGCGTACTCCCAAAAGCGGACTTCGCCGCCGCTCGCCTTAAGCGCCTGAAACATAAGCTGCGATTGGCGCGGTATCACCACCGGATCATCGGCGCCATGGAAGATCCAGGTGGGCGTGCGGCCGATGACATGCGCGTATTCGGCGGGGAGGGATGCAGCCTCGCGCCAGCGGTCAGGCTGGTACGACCAGAACACGCCGCCGCAGACGGGAACGATGGCAGCGAAATGATGCGGGTAGGTCTTCGCGATTTCCCACGCGCCGTAGCCGCCGAGCGACAGGCCGGTGAGGTAGATGCGGTCGGGGTCGCCGTGGAACTCCTTCACCTCGTCGTGAAGAGCTGCCATGGCCATCGTCATCATGTCGGGATCGGTCCAGTGGTGATGGCTGAAGGGCACCTGCGGCATAACGACAACGAAGGGCCAGCGTTCTGGGTGGAGGCGTATGGCCTGAGGCAGGCCGATCTGAGTCTGATCCATGCCCTCAGATCCGCGCTCGCCCGATCCGTGGAGAAATAGGATCACGGGCCAGGTTTGGTTCGGGCTCCAGTTCTCAGGCAGGTAGACGACGTAGCGGTGGAGGGTGCCGTTGACCTCAATCGTGCGATTGAGAAAGCCGGTGTCCTGGCGACGCGGCGCGGCGTAGGCGGGGAGCAGCGTGAGAAAGCAGAGAGCCAGGATCACGCGTGGGTTCATGGGTAAAAACAGGGTATAGCGGGTTGGCGGTGAGCGAGCAGGAGAATACGCGACGCGGCCATGTTGGTGTCCGGGAATGGACGACTGCGCTGGAAAGCGGACAATACGGTGCGTTCCTTCAGCGTTCGAGCAAGCTGCAACTATCGATGCTTGCGAGAGTTGGCTCAGAGTTGCGGATGGCGCAAACCTTGCAGCTACGCTGGATGGCGAGGTCTGTTCAACAGTTCCTGACCGCGGAGGGATGGGACATGCAGGAAGCGTGGACGGATGTGAGGATTGCGGTGCGGCGGCTGCGGCGGTCACCGGGTTTCGCCGTGACCGTCGTGGCCACCCTGACCATGGCCATTGCTGTGAACCTGGTGGTGTTCGGAGTCTTCCGAGCGATGGTTGCCGGGCCTCTCGGGATGGTTGGCGGCGACAGCCTCGTGATGGTGGTGCAGAAACCGCAGGGCTACATTAGCCAGTCGTACCCCGACTATCAGGATTTCAAAACGCGCAATTCCGTGTTCAGCGACATGCTGGCCTACCGGATCGGCGAGGCCGGCGCGCGCACAGGCGGCATGGCCCGCAAGAGCTGGGACTACGAAGTGACGGGCAATTATTTCGACATGCTGGGCGTGCAGCCAGAGATTGGCCGCTTCTTTCACGCGAGCGATGAGCACGGACCGAACTCCGCGCCCTATGTGGTGTTGAGCGACGCGTTCTGGCGGTCGCGATTCAGCGCGGATCCGCGCGTGGTGGGAAGCACGATCGAACTGGACAAGCACCCCTTCACGATCATCGGGGTGGCGCCCGCGAACTTTCATGGAACGGAGCTGCTGATCTGGCCCGACTTCTGGTATCCGATGGTGAACGCGCCGCAGGTGAACGGATACAGCTATCTGGAGCGGCGCTACAACCACACCCTCAACGTGCTGGGACGGCTGGAGCCGGGCGTAACCCAGCAACAGGCGCTCGAAAATCTGAACGCCGTGGCTGCACAGCTTGCGAAGCAGTATCCGCAGACCGATGACCGCATAGGCGTTCGGCTAATCCGGCCAGGCTTGTTCGGCGATCAGCTGGACAGCGCCAGCCGGAGTTTTCTCGCGGGCCTTCTCTTGCTGGCGCTTCTGGCGCTGGCGGCGGCGTGCGTGAATCTCGCGAGCATTTTTGCGGCCCGCGCGGCGGATCGCGGCAGAGAGCTGGCAGTGCGAATCGCGATCGGTTCCAGCCGGTGGCGTGTGCTGCGGCAGGTGCTGGCTGAGGCGGCGGTCCTGTCCGTTGCCGGCGGCGGCGTTGGATTACTGGCAGCCACCTGGTTGCTGCGCTTGCTGAGCGCGTGGCAGCCGATCGCGGAATATCCGGTGCACATGACGGTCGATGCGGATCCCAGGGTGTATGCGGGGTCGCTGCTGCTGGCGGCGGCAAGCTGCGTGCTGCCGGCAATGCTGACCGCGCGGCAGATCTGGAAGACCGATGCGATGCAGGCGATGAAGAGCACCGCGCAGCCGATGATGAGGAAGCTGACGGTGCGCGACGCGCTGCTGGGGATTCAGGTGGCGCTGTGCGCGCTGCTGGTGACCTGCGCTCTGGTGGGCATGCGTGGGCTCGAGCGCTCGCTGCATGCGCCGATCGGATTCGATCCGCAGGGCGCGCTGCTGGCCGGGATGGAGATGAAGATGTCGGGTTACACCGATGATTCAGCGCTGCCGGTCGAAAAGAAGATGCTCGAAGAGGCGGCGGATATTCCGGGCGTAACTGCGGTAGGCAGCATCGACGAAGAGCCGCTGAACGGCGGAGGCAGCACGACGCCGGTGTACCGCGCGGGGACGAGGGATTTTCGCGGGTCGAACGAAGTGGCCGCCGCGAAATACTTCACGATCACGCCGGGATATCTGCCGGCTGCGCGTACGCGGCTCGTCGCGGGGCGCAACATAACCTGGGCTGACGATCATGGTCATCCCAACGTGGTTCTCATCAACGAGACGATGGCACGGGTCCTCTTCGGCAGCGTGCCGCGCGCGGTGGGACAGCATTTTGCCCTGCCGGGGCCCTCAGACTACGAAGTGATCGGCGTGGTGGAAGACGGGAAGTACGATTCACTCACTGAGGATGCGCGGCCGGCGATGTTCTGGCCGCTGGCGCAGAATCCCGAGAACGAGATCACCCTGGTCGTGCGTTCGCAGCGGCCGGCGGCGGAGGTTGCGGGCGCGGTCGGCGCGATGCTCGAGAAGACCGATCCCACATTGCCCGTGACCATCGAAACCTGGCCGGATGCCATGCAGCTGGTATTGTTTCCTGCTCGTGCGGCCACGGTGGTGCTGGGCGTGCTGGGGCTGCTGGCGGGGTTGCTGGCGGCGACAGGGATTTTCGGCATGGCGAGTTACACCGTGGTTCGGCGGCTGCGGGAGCTGGGGATTCGAGTGGCGCTCGGCGCCCAGCAGCGTCAGGTCCTGCGCGCCGCGATGGGGCGAACCGTTCTCCTGGTGGGCATTGGATCTGTGGCGGGACTGGGCCTCGGGATTCTCGGCAGCAAGGTGCTGGCGAGCATCGTGTATCAGGCCACGATCTACGATCCGGTGGTCCTGCTCGGCGCGATTGCGGCGATGGCTTTCATCGGAGCGGCGGCAGCGCTGGTACCGGCGCGGCGCGCGATGCGCGTGGATCCGGCGGGGCTCCTGCGCGAAGAATAGAGCGGCGCGCCCTACAATGGCGGCGGAGGGTTTGAGGATGAACCTGAATCGCCGCGATTTTTCCCGGCTGGGCGCCATGGCCGCGATGGCCACGGCCATGCCACGCATCGATGCGCAGAACGAGGAGAATCCAGGGCGCAAGTTGCGCTGGTGCATCGTGGGGCTGGGGCGCATCTCGATGGACCACTTTATGCCAGGGGTAGCGCTCTCGAAGACCGGCAAAATCACGGCGCTGGTGAGCGGACATCGGGAGAAGGCCGAGAAACAGGCGGCGCAATACAACGTGCCCTCACCCTCGATCTACAGCTACGAGAACTACGACGAGATCGCGCAGAACAACGAGATCGACGCGGTGTACATCGCGTTGCCGAACTCCATGCACGCGGAGTACACGATCCGCGCGGCGAAGGCGGGCAAGCACGTGCTGTGCGAGAAGCCGATGGCCTCAAGCGTGGCGGACTGCGAGGCGATGATCGAGCAGTGCGCGAAGCATCGCGTGAAGCTGATGATCGCGTACCGCTGCCAGTACCAGCCGCAGCATCTGAAGGCGATTGAGATCATTCGCTCGGGCGCGATTGGCAAAGTGCAGGTGATCGAAAGCGCGTTTGGGTTTCCGATTCAGGCCGGCGAATGGCGGCTGAACAAAAAGATGGCGGGCGGAGGCCCGCTGCTCGACGTTGGCATCTACTCGCTGAACGCATGCCGGTACCTGAGCGGGGAGGAGCCAGTGGACATTAAGGCGAACGCATCCGTGATCGACAGGGACGGGCGATTCAACGAAGTGGAAGAGAACGACGGCTGGACCATGCGATTTCCCTCAGGGATTCTGGCGAGCTGCAATACGACCTACGGCGGCGACATGGGCGGGGGCGGATTCTTTAAGGTGCATGGGTCGAAGGGATGGGTGGCGATGGAGCCCGCATTTCCCTATCAGGGCATGCGACTGCAAGCGCATTCTTGGGATGGGCTGGAGCTGGACATGCCCGATCCGCAAAAGGATCCGGCGCAATTCACGACCCAGGCGGATTATTTCACAGACTGCGTCTGGAACAACCGCGAGCCGAAGACCGACGGGCAGGAAGGTCTGCGCGATATGACGTACATCTCGCAGATCTATGAGGCGGCGGGGATGCGTGGCCTATAGAAATTCTCGCTCTATGCCGCGAGGCGCTTACCCGGACGGCGAGTCCTTACCCGTTCAGCGTTTCCTGGAGTTTATTCAGCGTCGAGTTCAAGTTTTTGTCGCTGCGGCGCTGCTCATCGATCTTGCCGATGGAGTGCATCACGGTGGTGTGGTGCTTGCCGCCGAACTGGCGGCCGATCTCGGGCAGCGAAGCTTCAGTGAGCTGTTTGGCCAGATACATGGCGATCTGCCGCGGAACCACAACAGCGCGCGAATTGTTCTTCTGCTTGAGTTCCGCGACGCGCATGCCGAAGTGTTCGGCAACGGAGCGCTGGATCGATTCGATGGTGATCTTGCGCACCTGGGTATCGATGAACTGCTTGAGGCATTGCTGCGCAGTGGGCAGCGTGATCTCGACTCCGTTGAGGCCGCACCACGCGACGAGGCGCACGAGCGCGCCTTCGAGCTCGCGGACATTGGTACGAACGTTCGAGGCGACGAAGAGGGCGACATCCATGGGCAGCGGCTGCGGCAGGTGCTCGCTCTCAGCTTTCTTCTGCAGGATGGCGACCTTGGTTTCGAGATCGGGCGGTTGAATGTCGGCGGTGAGACCCCACTCGAAGCGGCTGCGCAGGCGGTCTTCAATCTCGGCCAGCTCGCGGGGCGGGCGGTCCGATGCGATGACGATCTGCTTCATGTTGTCATGCAGCGCGTTGAAGGTGTGGAAGAACTCTTCCTGGGTGCGTTCTTTCTGCGAGAGAAACTGAATGTCGTCGATGAGCAGCAGATCCACGGTGCGGAACTTGTCGCGGAAGCTGGTCATCTTGTCGTAGCGCACCGAGCTGATCATCTCGTTGGTGAACTTCTCGGCCGAGACGTAGGAGATGGAAGCGCCGGGCTGGCGGAGCTTCATCTCGTGACCGATGGCGTGCATGAGGTGCGTTTTGCCCATGCCGACGCCGCCATAGAGGAAGAGCGGATTGTAGGCCTTGGAAGGCTGCTCAGCCACGGCCATGGCCGCGGCGCGCGCGAACTGATTGCCTGGGCCGCAAACGAACGCGTCGAACGTGTAGCGCGGATTCAGCTGCGCGGCGGTGGACCAGTCGAAACGGCCCTGCTGCGGGCCGGAGGGCGGCCCCGAGCGGTGTCCTGCGCCATTGCCCTGCATGGAGGGAATCTGTGCGGAGGCCGGCGGAAAGCCGCCATCTTCGCGCGGGCGCGGCAGTGTGGGATCTTCGTCGGGAGTGATGAAGTTGACGTCGTCGAACTCAAGCTGCAGATTTTCGATGGCTTCCTGAATCAGATCCCCGTAACGGTCGCCGACGTTACGAAACTCGGGAGTGGGGATGCGCACGAAAAGAATGCGGTCGCGCACGTAGCTGTAGCGCGTGGGCTTCAGCCAGGTGTCATACGACTGACGATTGATTTTCTTTTCGAGTGCGGCGAGGATTTGAACCCACGGATTGAGGGCGACCGACGGAGTGACGGCGAAAGACATGCGCAATCCTTTTTGCCAAACGCCGGGGCCGCGGAAGAGACCGGAAAGGCGAAAATCGGAAATGCCCAAGGTTAACCCTGCACTGTGGAAACACGCAGGGCGAGTTCAGGAGCAAGATCCGTTCTGGCCGGGATGGGTTCCGCTCTGTCACGCAGCGGAACTACGGTCTGGTTCTTCCGACAGCCACATGGCGCCGAAAAAATCTTAAGTGAACGTTGCCGATAGTAGCACAGTCAGGAGGGAGTGCAAACGCAATCGCGAAGAGAAAATTTACGCGTGGTAAGGGTTGCACCGGAGGTGGTGAAAATCGCACCAGACGGGAGTTTTTGCGGGCGCAGAATCGATGGGATATACTGAATTCTTGCCGCCCGAAGCGTGATGTGTGCATCAGCGCGGCCCATAGGATTCGGGTTACGCGATCAGGGCGGGCAGAGGCCCGCAACGCGCTGGCCGGAGAATCCGATCCAAAAGTTCAGGAGTCACGGTTTCCATGCCGAAACGTACTTTTCAGCCCAATCGCCGCAGCCGTTCCAAGACGCACGGCTTTCGCAGCCGCATGAAGACGAAGAGCGGCGCAGCGGTATTGTCGCGGCGGCGCGCGAAGGGCCGCAAGCGTGTTTCCGTAAGCGCAGGGTATCGCGACTAGGCTTTCCGCAAGATTTTTCCGTTCAGCAGGGCGGCGATTCGGCTGCCCCTCCCCAACGAGAGACGGAATGGAGATATGCCGGAGTCAGGGTTCGACTGGCGGAGCATCCGTCTGCGGAAGCACGCGGACTACCAGCGTGTATACCAGGAGAGCCGAAGGTTCACGTCCGCCTCGATGACGTACTTTTTCCGTCCACGAGCAGTGAATGAACCCGCGGGCGCACCGCCGCGTATCGGATTGACGACGGGCCGAGTGCTGGGTGGAGCAGTCGAGCGCAACCGCATTCGGCGCCGGATGCGCGAAGCCGTGCGTTTGCATGCAGACGAACTGCCGGAGCGCGTGGATGTGGTGTTGCATCCGCGGAAGCAGGTGCTGGAAATGGAATTCGGACGCCTGGAGAGCGAAGTGGCGCGCGTTTTTGCCGCGGTCGTGGCGGGAGCGAAGCGGTGAGCCGCACGCAGGCGTTTTTCGCCAGGGTCAACGAGCGCGCGGCGCTGGCGCTGCTTCGGATCTACAAGCGGGTGCTCAGCCCCTCGATGCATGCGGGCGTTCCCGGCGCATGCTGTTTTCAACCTACATGTTCGGAATACGCGGCGATTGCGCTGGCAGAACACGGCGTCCTGCGCGGCGGCCTGATGGCCACCTGGCGCGTGCTGCGGTGTCACCCGTTCAGCCGCGGCGGATTCGATCCAGTTCCAGCGAAGAATGCATCGACCACAGGAAACGCGAACGCGTGGACGGGATCGTCCATGACGGGTTCGAAGGTTCCAGGAATCCGATAGAGAGACAGGGAAGCTAAGACTTGGCAGAAATACAAAATCCTAATCAGCAGGGCAGCGGCAGCGGTGGCGGTTCGGGCACCGGCTCGCTCATGAGCTTCCTGATCGTCTTCGCCCTGATGCTTTTCGCCTTTGAGTACTGGGGACCGAAGAGGACGCAGGAGCAAAAGCAGCCCACAGCCGCGAGCCAGCAGACAGCGCAGAGCAGCACGCCGGCGTCTGCCGCGCAACCCCTCGCTGCGACCGAATCGCGGGCGTCGTCGACTGCGAAGGCTGAGAATGCGGTGCAGGCCACAAGCGCGACCGAAACGGTCGTCGACAGCGAGCTCTATCGCATTGTCTTCACAAACGCAGGCGCGGATGTGAAGTCGTGGGTGCTGAAGCGGTACAAAGACGACGATGGCAAGCCGCTCGACCTGGTGAATGCCGATGCGAAGGGCAAGTTTGGCCTGCCGCTTTCGCTTTACACCTACGACGCCGGGTTGAAGGGGAAGCTGAATTCGTCTCTCTATGTGCCGTCGGCTACGGGAACGCTGCACGCGCCGGCAACGCTGAGCTTCGACTATTTGGCGGGCGGGCTGACGGTTCACAAGACCTTCAGCTTCGACAACAGCTATGTGATTCACGCCGATGTGAGTGTGACTCAGAACGGCGCGCCGGTCACGACGTTTCTGGCCTGGCCCGGCGGCCTCGGCGACCAGACGACCCTGCAGGAATATGCGGCGTCAACTTTCGTCACCCTGGAAAACGGCAAGAACAACCAGCAGGCAGCCAAGAAAGTCTCCGGCGGAGACACGCTGCATGGAGCCTTCGGCTATGCAGGTGTGGGCGATCTGTACTTCGCCGCCATCTTTATGCCGGATGCTCCTGATGATACGAGCGTCGTCACGCTGCACGACACGATCGATATTCCAAAGGACCGGCAACATCCTGCGGCCAGCGCCGCGGTGCCGGAGTCGCTGTTGGGCGCCGGTGTAAGCCAGAATGGCGGCGCGATCCACACCCGGCTGTTTGTGGGGCCGAAACTGCTCGAGGTTCTGGACTCGGTGCACCCCACGGGCGGCGGATCGCTCGAGCCGGTGGTGAACTTCGGGATGGTGGGATGGATCGCCAAGCCGATGCTGCTGGTCCTTCGTTTCTTCGTCACGCACGGCATTCCCAACTGGGGATGGTCGATCCTGGTCCTGACGTTCATTCTGAACCTGGCGATGCTGCCGACGCGCTACCTCATGATGAAGTCGTCGCTGAAGATGCAGCGCCTGCAACCGCAGATGGACGCGATCAAGGCCAAGTACGCGAAGTACAAGACGACCGATCCGCGGCGGCAGGAAATGAACCAGGAGATCTTCGCTCTCCAGCGGAGCGAGGGCGTGAATATGTTCGGCAGCTGTTTGCCGATGTTGCTGCAGTATCCGCTGCTATGGGGCTTCTACCGGATGCTGGAATATGCGATTGAATTGCGCCACGCACATTGGCTGTGGCTTCCGGACCTGTCCTCAGCGGATCCGACGCATATCCTGCCGATCTTCGTGATCGTCTCGATGGTGATGTCGCAGCTCTTTATGCCGTCGCCCGGGGTGGATCAGGCGCAGCAGCGCATGATGGCCTTCATGATGCCCGCAATTTTCGGCGTGATGATGTGGAGCATAGGCTCGGGCGTGGCGCTGTATTGGGCAGGCAGCAACCTGATCGGCGTGGGCCAGCAGGTGGTGATGAACCGCACCAGCATGGGCAAGGAGATGCGAGCCATCGCAGCGAAGCGCGCGGCCAAGAAGCAGGGCAAACAGCCTCCGAAAAAATAGCGGGAGACTGAGCGGAAGCCCCATGTCAGATGTGCTTTAATTACGTCGGGATGCGATACTAATAACTGTCGATGCCAATCGAAGATTACTCCGCCGCCGCACAGAAAATTGCAGAATTCCTGAAGACCCTCATCAACCTGGGCGGGCTGCGCCTGAAGTATCGGATTACGGCGGGAGCGGGCGCGGCCGATCCGGCGGGCCTCGAGGCGCGGGAAATCTACGTGGAGCTGGCGGGCCCGGACGCCGGCCTGCTGACGCAGCGCGGCGGCGAATTACTGCGCGCGCTCGAGCACGTGGCGGCAAAAGCGCTGCGGCTGGAGAACGAAGAGCACGACAAGATCAGCTTCGACGCGGAGAATTTTAAAGCTCTGCGCGCCCGCGAGCTGAAGCTGGCCGCGGAGACGGCGGCCGAGCGAGTTCGCAGCACAGGGCAGCCGTACAGCTTTGCGCCGATGAGTTCGCGGGAGCGGCGGATGCTGCACCTGGCGTTTCGCGGCTATGACGATCTGGAAACCGCGTCGAGCGGCGAAGGCCTCAACCGGTTCGTGGTGGCCTATCCGAAGGGGCACCAGCATCGCGTAGAGGCGCCGCGGGGCGGCCCGCGATTCGAGAGACGGCGCCGCTAGCAAGCGTCGCTTCGCGCGACACCGCGCCGCCACGGAGGGTGCGATCATGCAGCCTCATCCGCAGACAACCGAACGCGAGGCGATTGCGCAGGAGACCATCGTCGCCATTTCGACGCCACCGGGTCGCGGAGGCATCGGGATCGTACGCCTCTCCGGTTCGCATGCGAAGCTGATTGCGGGGAGGCTGATTCGGCACCAGAGCGGGAATGCGGCGGGGGAATTCGCACTGGAACCGGCGCGAGCGCGCGTCGTGGAGATTCCTGATCCCGAGAGCGGAGAAAAAATCGACGAGGCCGTCGTCACATTTTTCGCCGCTCCTAACTCGTACACCGGCGAAGATCTGATCGAGATAGCGGCCCACGGATCCCCGGTGGTCCTCGATCTCCTGGTGCGCACAGCTCTGCGCGGCGGCGCGAGGCTGGCTCGACCGGGCGAGTTTACGGAACGGGCTTTTCTCTCCGGTCGCATGGATCTGACGCAGGCGGAGGCCGTGCGGGATCTGATCGAGGCGCAAACGCTGTATCAGGCACGCATTGCCGCGGAACAGATGGGCGGCGCACTCTCGCGGCGGGTGCAACCGGCAAAAGAGAAACTGGTGGAACTGATCTCACTGCTGGAGGCGGGGATCGACTTTGCCGAAGACGATGTTTCGGTGACTCCGGACGAAGAAATTATCACTCGCATCGATGCGATCGCCGACGAACTGCGGACGCTGGCGCTCTCCTTCGAGCACGGTCGCATCGTGCATGCGGGATTACGACTGGCGATTGTGGGTCGGCCCAACGTGGGCAAGTCTTCGCTCTTCAATCGGCTGCTGGAGCGGGAGCGCGCCATCGTGACTGATGCGCCGGGAACGACGCGCGATTTGGTGACGGAGCGATTGTCGCTGGGCGGCATTCCCGTGGAGTTAGTGGATACGGCAGGACTGCGCGAAGCGCTGGACGAGGCTGAGGCGATCGGCGTGCGCAAATCCCGCGAGACCCTGGCCGAGGCCGATGTGGTGCTGGTCGTGCTGGATGCGTCAGTGCCTTTGCGCGACGACGAAGCCGAGCTGATCGGCAGCCTGTCAGGCCGGCGGGTGCTGGTCGTCGAGAACAAATGCGACCTGAATCAGCCAGCCAGCCGTCAGGCTGGCGAGTCAGCCGCGACTGGGTATGCAACCGGGGAGTTTGGTCACCGTCCAGCGGCAATAGCGGTGCTGCGGACCTCGGCTCTGACCGGAAAAGGAATTGTGGAACTTCGCGATGCGCTGGCGGGGATGGCGCGGAATCCCGCGGGAGAGAGCGAAGCGGGGCTGCTGACAACGCTCCGGCACTTCGAAGCAGTCACGGGTGTGCTGACGGCGCTGAGCGCGGCCCGTGACGCGGTGGCGGCAAGGGTACCTCACGAGATGTTGTTGCTGGATCTCTACGGTGCGCTACGCCAGCTGGACAGCCTGACCGGAGAAACGACGGCTGACGATATTCTGAACCGCATCTTCTCGACGTTCTGCATCGGAAAGTAGCTCTCCGCGCGCACGCTCGGCGAGAACACAATCCGGTCAGAATTTCAGGCTTCATTGAGGCAAATATCAGTTTTCGGCAAAGAAGACGAGCTCCGACGACAGTGGTTGCGACAGCACTACCGAAAGGCCCTTTTTCATTAGCTCGCCACCGCTCATGCGTCTGTCTTTTGAGCTGCCATCCTCGAAATGAAGCTGGTAGGAGCGAACAGGATCGAGGCCCTTCAGAAAATAGCGATGCTGCGGCTCCTCCGGCGCTGAACCATGGAACGCGAACACGACGCCGTGACGGTGTGCAGGGTCCCAGTATTCAGTGCCATCCCAGTGAATGCCGTCCGGGCGTGGCGCGATATGGAACAGCTGCGCATCGCGAATCAGTGGGCGGAGGCGCGCTTTGTAGAGCGCGATGGCATCGCGGGCCGCGGAATGCTGCTCGGGCGTCCAGTGAACGGTGTCCTGCATGATGGAAAGCCAGCCCATCATGCCGCTGCGCAGTTCGTAGAGAAAATTCGCAAGACTCGGCGTGGGCCATTTGTCGACGTAGGTTTCGAGCATGGCTGCCGGCAGAACGTAGCTGGCGTCGTAAAAGGCGCGGCGATTGGAGAGAGGGTCGTAGCTGTCGGTGATGGAGAAGTAATCGCCGTGCGCAGCGCTGCCGAAGTCGACCATTCGTCCCCCGTCATTGCAAATCTCGAAGAGCAGGCCGGGGTGATCGTGGCGGGTCTGCTCGTAGATGCGATAGTAGGCCTGAACCGCGTGGTAGCTGACATCGGTGGAGTTGGAGCTGAGGACGATGTCTTCCCCGTCGTAGTGCTCGACGGTAGTGTGGCGCGGATCGGGTGCCGCATGGGGATGATCGTCGCGGGTACATCCCTGGGCGACGAGATAACCGTCGTGCTCGAGCATATCGAGCTGATCGCTGGTGACAATCCTGTCGACTTCGCGAGATGCGTATTCGGCAGCGGCGGGGACGCCGAGGTCGATGGTCTGGCCTTTGAAGTCCTGCGGCTTCCAGGTATCAGGCACGTCGGCAACGAGCCAGTCGCGGACTTTGGGATCGCGGAGGTTGAGCGCGCCCGGCTCGGTGTCGAGACCCGCCTGAGTCCAGTCAGTCCAAAGACCGAAGCGTTCGCCGTGCGCATGCGCATCCTCGGAAATTGCGGCGAGGCCATGGGGAAATTTGTTTGGGTTTGGATACCAGTCGCCGACACCGCGGAACCAGCCGGCGTCGAGATGAAACATTTCGAAGCCCAGCGCGGCTGAGTCGGCAATCATCGCGTGCGCCGTGGACTCGTTGATTTCCATGCCGATGCCCCAGCTGTTGTTGACGACGAGCGGATACTGCGGATCGGACCAGGTACGCGGTGACCCGAGAACCGCGCGCACCCAGGGACGAAGCTGATTACCGGCGCCGTCGGGACCGCCGACAAACGCGCCAAGGAAAACCGTTGGTGCCGTGAAGCTGCCGCCGGCTGCAAGGCGTGTGACCGCGGGTGATGGAGTGGGGTCGAGGCCGAACTGCGCGGTCAGGAACCGCGCGCTGCGACGGAGCGCGATGCGCGTGCGCCCGCTGAATTCGATGCCGGCCATCCATCCGGAGGACGAAGAGTTCGCGCGGTCGACGGCCATATACGGGATGATTTCGCGGGGCTCATCGAGGATGGGGTGAGCAAAGGTGCTGGAGCGGCCGATCCAGGAGTACCCGGCAGAGAGAGGCTGCAGGTGGGTCCCGATGGCAGAAGGCGCGCCTGCACCCTTCTCGATATAAAGTTGGCGCAAGTTTGCAGCAGCCGGTATTGCGAGAGAGAGGGCAAGGGTGTCAGGGACCGGAAGCCAGTATTCGTCGGCGGTTAGGTTCTCGATCACAGCACTGTGCTCGACAGGGCCGAAGGCGGCGCGGGCCGCCCACTCCCAGGTAAGGCGCAAATGTGGCTGCTGCGACTCGTAAACGAACGCGATGCGTTGCGGAGTGACGGCGGTGGCGGCGGGAATGTTGTGCCAGACGAGCGGGAGATGCTGTCCGCCGCGCTCAACCGACGCGGGGAGGGTTTCGGGAGTAGTGTTGGTCCAGAGATCGCCATCGCGCCCACGAATAGAAAGCAGCCGGGGTGCGGAAGGCCCGGCAGCAAATTGCAGGGTAACGTCTGCAGTGACAAGAGTGGCGCGAGACTGCGCGGAGGAGACCGTCGCGAGCGCGAGAAGGAAGGCGAGAGTCGCGGCCGAGCACAAGCGCGCGACAAAGGGCAAGAGGTTGGGCGCGTCAGGCCATCTCATACGGTCACCGATTCAGGAATGCAACGGTCATGGAGCGGTGAGTATAAGCAAGCGTCGAGCTCGCGGGTTCTGAAACCGCAATCGGTGATGTGAACGTGAATCGATACCAGTTCTGGCGGATGCGCGTCGCGGCGCCTCCACGGACCGAGGCGATTGTCCACGGAGTTTCGATTTCGATGGAGGACTGATCGGAGCTCGCCACATCGGCGTCGAGGGTGAACGTTCTGCCGTCGAGATGGAGCGCCGTGAGCTTAATACCGCGGGACGCGTCGCCGCGCTCGGGGGTAACGGTGGGGACGCGAACGCGAAGTCCTCCAGTGAAGAGGATTTTGACGCGAGCGGCCGTAGCGCGGAGGTCGCAGGCAACCCTCGCATGCTGATCTTCGGCGTGGAGTTCGAGTTTCACAGGAACGGAACGGCCATCGAGCAGCGCGCGAACGTGCGTGGCTCCCAGGGGAATCTCGGGAGCAAAGACGATATGAACCGGGCTGGATCGCACCGTGAAGCCCGCGTCGATCTCCTGAGGGCGCTGATCGATGGTGACGGCGACCTGCGCGGAGCCTACGGGAATCTGTGCGAGGGAAACATGGTCCCAGCGGGGATCGAGGTGCGGAGCGACGGTGAGACTGTGCTCTGCGGCGTGCACATCGAGCCCGAACAACCCGCGAACAGCAGCATGGAGAAATCCCGACGAGGACCAGGTTTGCTCGGGCACGGATTCAACCTGCGGCTGGAAGTGATCGCCGTCGGCCACTTCGTGGATGTGGCCGGACGAGTCCATTTGTACCCATGGCAGGAGCGATTCGAGGATCGGGGCAGCGATGGCGGGGCGATGATCGCGCCAGAAAGCCTGGGCTGTCTCCGCGGTGGAAAGGGCAAAAATGCTTCCGGAAGCGTACGAATGCGGCTCGTAGCCGCGCGACACCGAAGACATACTGCGTGTGCCCCAGTCCGTTTCGAAGACAGAGCCGGCGAGGCGATTGAGAGTGGCTTCTTCCTGATCCGTGGGAAACAGGCCATTTCCGAGAAGGCCTGAGTGGCTGCGCTCGTCGGTCATCGGCGCGCCGGAAGCGGAATAGCCAGCGATCCAGATGCTCTTTTGCGGGTCCCAGTAGCGCGCCATGAGAGCCTGCCGTGCAGCTTCAGCAGGAGCGGCGGCGGCCGCCGCTTCGCCCGGATGCCCCGCAGCGGCAGCAAGAGTGCCATAGGCCGCGGACGCGGTGACCCAGGAAGCGGAGAGGTCGACGTCTTCTCTCATGCGGTCCTGTTCATTGCCACCTTCCTTGTCTGCGGGAATTTTGGGTAGCGCCGTTTGCGGGTCGATGAGCGAACGGCAATAACGATAGGCCGCTTCGATCTGCTGCCAGTGATCGCGCACGAACGCATCGTCGCCGGTGGCAGCATAGTAGTCGGCCAGCGTCGAAAGGAAATCGAAGGTGATATCGACGTGGACGTACATGTAAGGGTATTTGCCGGCCCAGTCGAGAAAACCAGCGCTCTGCGAGATCTCGTGCCAAATCATCCCGTTGGCCGGGTTCTGGTAATGGAGGATCAGGTTCAGCTCGTCGCGGGCGCGTGCCAGGTCTCCGGCAGAGAGGAGCCCCTGGACGGCGACAAGACCGTCCCCGGCGAAGAACCAGTCGTACTGAGGGCGGCGCTCCGGGCGCGAGGGACCGTAGCCGCCGACGCTGCCGCAGCCAATGCGCGGATTGCAGACCCACGCTTCATCGAGCGCGAGGCGCGACCATGCAAGGGCGCGATTGAGATTCTCGTCAGGCGTGTGGATTTGCAAGCCGCTGTTCAGGAGATCGGCAACGTGGGTTTGATATGCGGCATGAAGCTGTGCTTCGTCAGCCTCAAGGGTCTGGAGCACAGAGCCTTCGGCAGCAGGCTTGCTCTCGAGCGCAGCGAAAAGTTCTGCCCGGCCATGCTCCGGCCGCAGCAGGATGGATTGCCTGAGGTTCTGACGCAGCGTGGCATTGACCACGGGTGTGTGGTCGACCGCCTGGGGTGAAGCAATCACGGCGCGAAATCCTGTGGTGAATTCGGAAATCACGTAGCCGTGCAGGGCAGCGTTCCAGTGGAGATCCTGGCCGCCCAGGGCGGCCGGCCACATGAGATCGAGGACAGGCAGGAAAGTCACGCGAAGATCGAGCGGACGCGTACTCTGCACAGTCCAGGAAAGGACCGTTCCCGGGCGATCGAGAGGGACAAAGAGATGCTCGCGAATCTCAAATCCGGGGCCGTTGTAGATACGGACGATTGCGTCGGGGTGGTATTCAATGCGGCGGAGGAACGGATCAGCCTGAATGGGAGGAGATCCGTCGGACGGAACGATTTGTAAAGCGAGATGCGTGAAGAGCTGGAAGGGATACGCCCACGCCTCGAGTCCGTGTCCGGTATAACCCATCAGGACAGCATCCTGGCCGTGCGCCGCCCCGAAACGCGGCAGCGAGGATACGTCAGCCTGCAACGTGAGCGACTCGGGAGTGGTTTGCCCGCAGACGGGAAGCGAGAGCGCGGCTAAAGCGAGAAGCGAGACTGTCGGACGAGGCAACGCAGCGATCACCAGGTTAAAGTTACGGTTTTTTCCACGTATCCGGAGCCGGCCGGGAACTGTACGGCCAGGGTGCGGAGTCCGTTGACCGCCTCACCGAGTTGCGCGTCGCGAGCCTCGAGCCGCGGCTGGGAAAGATTTTCGCGGATGGACAGCTTCTGCGTGGAGCCGGCGGGAGCGGCCAGTTTCAGCGTAAGGGATCGGTCACCGATGCTGTCGGCGAGGACTTTGAGCTGATGAGTTTCAGAGCCGGGCTCGGGCAACTGTTCGGTGGTGGCGGCTTCAATGTCGGGCAGCGGGATGCGGAGTGCGCCACCTTTGAAAACGGCGCCTGGCGCCGCAGAGACAAGTCGAAGGGAGCCGTCGTTCGCGCTCACGAGCAATTCCCTGCCTTCGCGCCGGAAGCTGAGGTCGACCATGCGATCGCCGAAGGGAAGGCGCCGTATGTTCGCGTGATCCCAGGTGGCCGGCAGATGCGGCGTGACGGAGAGAGTATGCGCAGACTCGTTCCACGCGAGTCCGAAAAGGCCGCGCAGGACAGGTGATACGACCATGGCTGAGGACCAGAGCTGGTGAGCAGTGCTGCGCCCGAGGACCTGATAGAACTGGCCCGAAAGCAGCTCGGTCACGTCGCCGGGATCCTGCGCCCAGGTGAGATTGGCGTCCTGCATCAGGTGCGCGTATCCGGAGAGCGGGTGCCCGGCGCGATATTCCGCGAGCGACACCCATCCCGTGAACAGAGGCCAGACCGATCCCTGGTGATAACTGATGGGATCGTAGAACGAAGTGCTGTCGCTTAAGTCGCGTGTGCCCCAGTCGGTGGAGAATTCGGCGGATGCCCAGCGCTCGAACATGGATTCCGGATGAGCAAGCTGGAAGTCGCCGTCCCACCATGCGACGGAAGGATAGATGGTGGCGCTGGCGTCACGCTGGCCGGCGTTCCAGCTGAAGGCATAGTTCTGCTCGTCGGGAAGGTAGTATTCGTGCTCAATGGTGGGCGCGATCCGTTGCGCGCGCTGCGACGCGGCTGAGGCTAAATCTGCGTGGCCAGCGGCGGTGGCGAGAAGCGCGAAAGCGAGGCTGGCTTGCTCATCCAGGGTGGCCAGGTAGATTTCCTGGCGCGGCATCGAGGGCACCCACGACTCCACCCAGCCTGAGCCCTCAGCGTTGTCATAGATGCCGTCGCCGTCGGTGTCGTGTGAAGTTTCAAAAGTCCACGCGCTCTGCAGGCTCGGCCAAATCGATGCAACAAACGCGCGGTCGCCGCTGATGCGGAGATAGTCGCTGACCGCCATGAGGAAGAGCGGCGTGGAATCGGCAGCGGCCCATTGATACGGCAAGGAAGCCCAGTCGATAAGATTCGCGGTTTGCGACCACTCATGCATGATTTTGCCGTCGGCGCGCTGATGATCGATGAGGAACTGGATTTCCTGTCTCGTGGTGTCGAAGTCCCCGTAGCTGTCGACGGCGTAGAGCGTCCAGAGAGCGTCCCGGCCGAAGAACCACCCGAAGCCCGGCCGCGCGGCGTCGCCGGAACCGTAGAAGCCGGCGGTCAGCGCCTGATGGCCCGAGCCGACAGGGCTTTCCACACGAAGCTGATCGATTGCGGTCTCAGCCCACGTAAATGCGTCGTTGAGACGCGCGTCGGGTGTGTCGATGGTGGCGTGCTTTGCGAGAAAATCACGGTAGTACGACTGATTTGCGGCGAAGATGGTCTGCGCCTGACCGTCGAGTTGCACAAGGCTCGCAGCGAAGGCGGACTTCGTGGTCGAGTCGCTGGAGTCTGCGAAGGCCATGAGCAGTGGATAGAGCTTGCCTGCGTCTTGCCTGGGATCGAAGTGCACGACGAACTGCAGCGGCCACGATGAGGCGCGTTCCTGGTAGGGAGGGAGGATGCCCGGCTCAGCCGTCGGGATCGCCAGAGCGGCGGCGTGATCCGGGGTGTTGAGGTGAAGGATGTAAAAGCCAGAGCCCCCGGGAGACGCGATCCATTCAGGCGAAGGCCGATCGGGCGATTCGGCCGGCCACATGCGCTGCATGTCGGGATGAAAGCTGAACGTGACATCCATAGGACGCACAGCGGCGAAGGAAAAGAAGATGAGCGCGCCAGGCCTGCCGGATTTGGGTGCCAGCATGATCTGGCGGATGGTGAAGTTGGCGTGCGAATACGTGATCGTCGTTTCGTCCGGCTGCACGTCGATGGAAGCGGCCTGGGGATTGACTTCGATCGGCACAGCGTAATCCTGCATGGAGACAGACAGACGCAAATTGCTGAAAATCTTCCACGGGAAGAGCCAAACCTCGCTGGTTCCGTCCTGTTGGCCGAGCACCGCACCGCGTGGCCCAACGACGGAGAACGGCAGTTCCGGCATCGCGTCGCGGTGAATGACGGGGAGATCCGGCGCGCTGATCGGAAAAGCGGAAACAGGCCGCAGCGATTCCTGTGAGCGCAGAGAAACACCCCCTGCTAACCAGCAGAGCAAAGCAAGCCCAGGGAAAAAGACGCGACTCAACACGGCACCACCCTCAGCACTGAGCGGAAAACGCGGCGATTCGTCAGGAACATGCCGCAGGAAACTCGATGCACAGCCGCACGCTGTACACACGATACTGCCTCGCACACTCCGGTAGTCGGCAAAGAACAGAGCGAGTCAAAAGGGAGAGGGATGGCCACAGTCCGGCCATCCCTCGCAAGTATCCAGGTCAGAACTGGAAGCGAGCGGCGAATTGCAGGCGGCGCATCGAGGTCCCATCCTGTTCGGAATAGGTTCCCTGGATATACCCGGAGTTATTCGAGTCCCCGCAATCGATGCACGTGTTCGGATTGGCAAGGTTCATGTGGTTGAAGACGTTGAAGGCTTCCACAATCATCTGCATCTTCACGTTCTCCCACAGCGTGAAGTTCTTTGAGAGAGTTGAGTCCACGTTGAACATGCCGGGACCCCACAGGGCATCGCGTCCGATATTGCCGAACGTGTCGGGCGCGGGGCGGGCGTAGGCGTTGAACGAGTTGTCCGGCTGTCCCGGCGACTGCAGCACGTAGGGGGAGGGCGTGATGTACGGCACTCTCAGCTTGATTGGATCGAAGCTGCCTTTGTGGAGGCCGAAGCTCTTGCCGGGAACCTTATTCAGGAAGCAGGCATTGTCGTCGCCGGCAATGTCGTTATCCTGAGAGCCGCACAGCTCATAGTTCGTGTTGAACGGGATTCCGCCGTCTACGGTGAGATTCGCATTCAGCTGGAATCCCCCGATGATCTCGTCCATCCACCCCGGCGCATTCGAGCCGATGAGCTTCTGCCGCCCGAAGGGCAGATCGTAGTTGCCTGCGAACACCCACGCGTGACGCCGGTTGTAGTAGCCGTTGCCCCGCCCGATCCGCGGATCGATCAGGAACTGGTACGACTCGTGCGTAATGTCGTGCGACCACGTGTAATGCGTCAGGAACTGCAGGCCATTCTGGTAGCGCTTGCTCACGATGATCTGCAGCGCGTTGTAGCTGGCGGTTGCCTGATTCGCCATGAAGTCGATGCGCTGCGTCCAGCCATGCGGCACGCCGTACTTCACGCCCAGCTCGCTTTGCGCCGTGCCATCGTAATACGGCGACCTCTGCGGGCCGGTGTAGTAACACGATCCGGGCGCCGAAGGATAGGTCATGCCCGCGCAGCTCCCGCCCCCGGGCGTTGTGTTCATCGGATTCACCTCGTGGAATCCGCGATAGGTCTCCTCGTTCGCGTTGTACGACGGCGACGAGTCGAACATGTTGTGATACGCCTCGCTGCCCACATACCCCACCTGGAGTGACAGCGTCTTCGTCAGCTCCTGCTGCACGGTCAGATTCCATCCCTGCACGCTGGGCAGGCGCACTCTCGACGGACGCGCGATCTGGTAAATGCCGTCGGGAAGCACATAAGCCCCGTTCGACGGAATCGGCGGGAACGTGTAGCCCGGCGGTCCCGGCGCTACGCCGTCCTCGGTGGATGTGAGATTGAACACTGCGGCGTCGTTCGTCACCGGGACAACGCTTTGCTGAATTTGTGTGGGGAACGAGGACGTGAGCACGTCGCCGAAACTGTCGCCGGCCCAGCCTTGCCCGTAAACAAGACCATAGCCTGCCCGCACCACCGTGTTGGGCCGAAGCTGCCAGGCGGCTCCAAGGCGCGGCGCGAACATCTTGAAGTTGTTTTTTACGTTGGCGGCGGAGTTGAATTCGCCGATCCCGGCAATGCCGAGGATCCCGGTATCCAGGTTGAGCAGTCCGCCGGCTCCCGCTGCGGTCAGCGACTCAGGCGTGTACAGCTCCCAGCGCAGTCCGTAGTTCACCGTCAGATCGCGCGTGGCGCGCCATTGGTCCTGCGCGTAAGCGAAGAACAGGTTTTCCTGCGATGCCGCGTTGGTGTTTGCGGTCTGCGTGCGCCAGAAGGTGGTCGTATCTCCCAGCAGGAACGTGGCGAAGCCGACGCCCGGCGACTCCGTGCCGCCCGTGCTCACGCCCGAGGTGCGCGACGACGCAAAGAAATACGTCCCGGAGCGCAGTGCATTGCTGGCGATGCTCAGGCTGCGGTCCTTCAGGTAGTGGTAATCCGCCCCAAAGCGGATGTTGTGGTTGCCGAACGCATGCGACCAGTTGTTCGTGATCTGGTAGAGCGAAGTCTGCTGCAGGCTGGCGTTGGCTGAAGTCCCGTATTCGGCGTTCTGGCCTCCATTCGCTCCGTTCGCAGGTATATCGATGTTGAACTGCGGCAGGCCGCCGTCCAGCGTCAGGTTGCCGACGTTCGCGTTAGGAATGCCGAGGTCGTTGCCGAGCGGCTGCGTGGCATTCGGCCCGGCCGTGTTGTTGTAGATCGTGTAGAAGCCAAAACGGAAATCCGTCAGCCACTTCACCGACAGCACGTAGTCGCCGCCGGATGCGAGGCTGTTGTAGTGGAATGCATCGGTGCCGGCAAAGCCCCCCGATCCGAAGCCCGGTCCGCCGGCCGCGCCGAAGAACGGCGCGCCTCCCAGCGTGCCCTGGAAATACGTGTACCGCGTAAAGAGATGCAGCTTGTCCGTCGGTTTCCAGTCCACGCGCACGTCGGGCTGGTTGGTGTTGAACGCGCCGGAGCCGGAGGCCGCGTAGTTGTTTTCCACCGCGGTTCCGTTCGTATTCGGCGGCGGCAGCAGCTTGAAGAAATTGATGGCTGCCGCGGAAAGGTCTCCGGCCGGAATAACATTGCCGCTGTACGGCGTCCGCCCCGAGTTGGTCGTATCGGTCAGGGAATTTGGCTTGTAAATCTGCCCAACCGCCAGATAGTCGCTCAGGTCGCAGTTGCCGCCTGAGGTGCAGGTAGTTTCCGCTTTCAGCGTTGGCACCGTGGTCAGCGTCGAAACTCCCGTCTTTTCCCGCAAACCCTGGTAGTCGACGAAGAAGAACAGTTTGTCCTTCAGGATCGGACCGCCGACCGATCCGCCAAACTGGTTGTGCAGCGTCGGCGCCAGCTTGTTGTTCGGCGGCGCATTGGCAAAAGGATCGCGGGCCTGCTGCGCGTCGGAGCGCCGGTACTCGAAGGCCGTTCCGTGGATGTCGTTGCTCCCCGAACGGGTTTGCGCAGTCACCAGTCCCGCCACGGCCTTGCCGAATTCCGCGTCGTAGTTCTGCGACGTCACCTTCATTTCGGAAACAGCGTCAAGATTGGGGTTGATGACCGCGACTCCGTTCAGGGGATCCTGATTATCGGTGCCATCCAGTTCATAGCCGGTGGCGAAGGGGAGCTGGCCATCCACTTCGATTGACTCGCTGCGCTGCGGATTTCCGCTGCCTTCGCCGGGTCCCCAGCCGATATACGTTGTGCCAGGCGTGAGCAATTCAAAGGCCGTGAAGTTGCGGTTCATGTTCGGAAGGTTCTCAACGGCGCGCTCATTCAAAATGGTCGAAACGTCGGCGCGGTCGGTCTGGAGCAGGGTTGTGCCGCCCTCAACGGTGACGGTTTCCGAGGCGGCCCCAACGGCTAGCTGCAGGTTCACCTCCGGAGCTGTGTCGGCAAATACCGTGACCGAGTCGACCGTTGCGCCCGTAAATCCCTGAGCTTCCGCCTTCACGCGGTACGCGTCCGGGATCAGATGCTGGACGCGGTACTCGCCGCTCTCGTTGGTCTGAGTGGTCTGGACTGTGCCCTTCGAAATATCGGTCACCGTGACCGTGGCATTAGGAATGACGGCGTTCGATTTGTCGGTAACGGTCCCGTAGATCGACCCGTAGACGGCCTGGGCGTTGCCCGTCGCTGTCGCGATCCAGGTTAGGGCCAGCAATGCTGCGAAAGCGAGGGAAAAGCGAAGGAACCCGGCCTGGAACCTGGCTCTGCAAGTGCTGTGCATTGTGCGCCTCCGAAAGAAACTCGCTGGCTGGCGTCCCGAAGAACCGGCGCCAGACTTTGGATTCAGGGACAGGTATGTGTTTTGAGAGTCTCCCGCCCCGCGGTTACTAACCGATCGTGAAGGAAAATCGCCGCGAACGGCGCGCTGCCAGTGCAGCTTCGACACAGATTTCCATCACAGCCGCGAAGTATTCGCCTGCGGATGATGAACCTACAAGGGTTTTTACGGTGATTTGACGGGTGAAATGCCGTGTGACATACTTGCCACCGATTTGAAATGCCTGCCAGTGATGGAGTTACCGAAGTCAGCGTTCCTGATGTTGCGGATGAACGATGGGCCCTGGTGAACCGAATTGCTTCGAGTCAACACCTGAAAACCTCTCCGCGGCTGCGGGAATTTCTGTTTTACATAGCCAGGTGTTCGATCCGGGACGCCCCCGAAGAAGCGACTGAACAGCAGATTGGCATCCGCGTGTTCGGGCGGCCAGCTGGATACAACTCCAGCGAAGACAGCATTGTCCGCACCCATGCGCGGCTCCTGCGGCAAAAGCTTGCGGCTTACTTTAGCGAGGAGGGTCTCCAGGAAGGGATCATCCTCGAAGTGCCCAAGGGACACTATCTTCCGGTTTTTCATCCCCGCGGGACCCTCCATGCGAATGGTCAGATCTCGCTGACAGCGCAACCGGCCCTGGAGTCGGCAAGCCACCCGGATGATGTATCTGCGGCCGAACAGCAATGGAAGCTGGGACTCGGCTTTGGCGTGGCGCTTGGGGTTGTGCTTGCAGCAGTAGTCCTAGCGGTTGCAGCTCTCGCATGGCACCCGTGGCGAACCGCGGCAGCGCCACAAACGGCTGTGGATGTCTTCTGGCATCCGTTTTTGAGCGCCGATCCTCCCCTTGTGATTTACAGCAATGCTCTGTTCGAAGGCAGTTCAACGCAGGGGCTCCGGTATGCGCCGCCGGAAACCGCGCGTCCCTCCGATAGCGACGGGTACGTGGACACCTACACCGGAATCGGCGAGCTTGCGTCGGTCTACACGCTCACGCGCCTCTTCGACGCACACCACGAGACGTTTCTTCTGAAGCGCAGCCTGCTGGTGACCTGGGATGAGGCCCAACTTCGAAATCTGATCTTCATCGGGTCGCGGGCAGAGAATCCTTCGTTGCGGGTGCTGGAGCCGACCTCGGATTTCACGATGGTGGCGGGACCGGATTCCGCGGGCGTGGTGAACGTGCATCCTCTGCCGGGCGAGCCGGCAGTCTATTCACGACTGGAGCGTCCTCTCACGACCGACTACGCGATTCTTGCGCTCCAGCCTGGCGTGCGAACCGGCAAACAAATGCTGGTATTCAGCGGGCTCACCACCTTCGGTACGCAGGCCGCGGTCGACTTCGTGTGCAATCCAGATACCGTGGCGCTGCTCCTGAAGAAAATTACCGGGCCCAGGGGCGAGATTCGTCCGTTCCAGGCAGTCCTGCAAACGACAATCGGGGGTGGTGTCCCGCTGCAGACACGGCTCGTGACGATTCGCGTGCACTAGAGGCCGCCCCTTCGGTTCGATCCGTCGGGGCCACTGCAGAGCGTTCGGCCTGTCCCAGGGCAAACTCGAACCAATCACTGCAAAGGGCCGGGACCCGCTTCGCCGCCGGGGTGACTCTTCGCGGCCAGTTCATTTTCGCGCCGCGCGTCCTCTGCCTGCCCGGAGATGCCGTATGCCTGTGCGAGGAAGGCGTGGGTAATGTAATTGCTCGGATCCATCTTTTCGGCGTGCTTCAGGTACATGATCGCGGTTCGGGCATCCTGCCGGCGGAGCAGCACGCGTCCCATCAGAATGAACGGTGCGGTGCTGCTCATATCGAGGGCAAGCGCCCGGGTGAGGGACTGCTGGGCGAGGTCGAGATTGCCATTGCGGAGATACGCGTCGCCCATGCGTTCATACACTGCCGCATTTCCGGGGTTGATCTTCTGCTCTGCGCTGAACTGCTTCTGCGCTTCGTCAAGATTCGAATTGAGCAGCGCCACTTCTCCGACGAGCAGATGGGCGAGCGGCAGGTTCGGATCCACAGCGAGCGCCTTCTGCGCCTGCTGCGCAGCCTGGAGCGGCAGATTCGCTCGCTGCAGCATGGCGGCCAACAAGAGCCACGCGGCGCCGGAATCCGGCGGCTCGCCGAACTGCGCTGCGAAGGACTTGCGCGCATCGTCGTAGCGATCGGCATTCAGATAGCAGAGTCCGAGGACATAGTTGGCGTCGGTACCGGCGTCGGGCGTCCACTGGCGAACGCGCTCCAGATAAGGAATCGCCGCCGCCGGTTGGTTGAGGCGATACAGCGTGAGGCCCTCCATCTGCACCGATTCGATGTCCTGCGGATCCTCGGACATCGCGTTGCGAAACGCCTGGTCCGCCTCGGCGAGCTTCCCGGTGCGGTAGTACGCCAGGCCTAACTCGCGATTCACGCCCTTTGGAACCGGCTGCTTTGAAGCCATTTGCCGCAGCAGAGCGATGGCCTCGTCAGTCCTGTTGTGCTGCAGATATTCCTGTGCTGTCGCGAGGTCGGCCGCTGACGACGCTGGGGGAAGCTGCGCCGCCAACGCAGGAACGCTGAGCAGGAAAAGAAGGAGAATTCTGACCGGAGCCATCACCGAAAAGCATACTGCGGCGAACGGCGAGGGGGTAGTCTTCCGAGGAGAAGTTTGATCCCTGCATGACCGGTTCGATCAAACGCGCGGATACAATCTCGCTGTGATCTTCACGGGTGCTGTCGGTCGATCGAGCAACCGGTCGCGGCCTTGCTCTGTCACCTTCGCTGTGGGCTGCGGCGGAGTCGCGCTTGCGGTCTGCTGTTTAGTCGGATCCTGGCTCTCTGCTCAATCGAGTCAAGGACAGAATTCGTCGAAACCCGCTGCCCAGGCTGTTTCGAAAACCGACGCCGGAAAAGACGCGAAGCCTGGGCCGAATTCAGGCATGCGATTTCGAGACATCAGCCGCGAGGCCGGCCTCACCACCATTCCCCATTCAACCGCCGAACGGCGCTACATCGTCGAAACCATGGGCGGCGGCGGTATCGCTCTTTTCGACTGCGACAACGACGGCAAGCTCGACATAGCTGTGGTCAACGATTCGACGATCGATCGCTATAAGGCAGGCGGCGATCCGATGATCACGCTCTACCACCAGGATGGTACCGACGGAAAAATCCATTTCACCGACATCACCGAGGCGGCGGGACTCACGAGCCGCGGCTGGGGCATGGCCATTGCGGTTGGAGATTACGACAACGATGGTCTGCCCGATCTCTATGTGACGGGCTACGGCCACAACGTGCTCTACCACAACCTGGGAGGCTGCCGGTTCGAAGACGTGACGGACCGCGCGGGCGTTGGGCTGGGCGGCTTCAGCACCGGCGCTGCGTGGGCCGATTACGATCGCGACGGTCATCTCGATCTCTTCGTCGCCCGTTATGTCGATACCGATCTCCGTCACCTGCCCGCTCCCAATCCCGAAGCCGCCGGATATCGATCGGTCATCCTTCAGGTCCCCGACGAGATGCCAGGAGAATCCGATTATCTGCTGCGGAATCGTGGCGATGGAACTTTCCAGGATGCATCGCAACAGGCCGGTGTCAGCAATTCCGCGAAGCTGCATGGCATGGGAGTGGTCTGGGGCGATTACGACAACGATGGATGGCCGGATCTCTTCGTCACCAATGACGGCGGGAGGAATTATCTCTACCGCAATTTGGGTAACGGCAAGTTCGAAGAAAATGGCATGGCCACCGGCGTCGCGTTTGGAGCCGATGGCCAGATTTTTGGCAACATGGCCGGCGATTTCGGAGATTTCAATCACGATGGGTTGCTCGATTTAGTAGCTACGCGGTACAGTCTGCAGCCCGTCAGCCTTTATCGGAACGATGGGGTGGCCTTCACCGACGTTGCCGCCGAGGTGGGGCTGGCGCGCGACACCGTAGCGCCCGTGAAGTGGGGAACGGGCTTCGGCGACTTCGATAACGATGGATGGCCCGACCTCCTGATCGCCAACGGCAATTTTTCTTCGCTCATGGACAAGTTGCCGGGCCAGGTGAAGTTTCGTGAGCCCATGCAGCTCTTTCGGAACCAGCAGGGGCGCGCCTTCCAGAATGTGTCCGACCAACCCGGACTGAACGACGGAGCCCTTCAGTCGCGTCGCGGGATCGCGCTCGGCGACATCAATAACGACGGCAACCTCGACTTCGTCGTCTTCAATGTCAACGCGCCCCCATCCCTCTTCATCAACGAAAGCCGCAACACGAACCATCGGGTGCTGTTCCGCCTGGTTGGAAGCAAAAGCAATCGCATGGCGATCGGAGCGCGCGTGACGATCGAAGCCGGAGGCTTGAATCAGATCGACGAGGTGCGTGCCGGAGGCGGCTACAACTCGAGCAACGACACGCGCCTGCATTTTGGATTAGGCCAGGCAGCGACTATGTCGAAAGTTGAAGTGCGCTGGCCGAGCGGAGAGCGGCAGGAGTTTCAGAACGTTCCTGGCGATGCGATCTATGAGATTGTCGAGGGCCAGGAAATCCGTAAGCTCGTCGCTTTAACTCCGCCCTCGGCGAAATAGAACGCAGGCCCCTATTCGCCTGCGATGCGTATCTTCGAGTGAAACCACCGATACCGGCTGCTCAAACCGCAGCCGTCACAGCTGCGGCTGAAGCAAAAGCCTCATGCTCGGTGCGGGCGATAATCTCATCTTGCAAGGCTCGCGTCAGATCGCAGAAGTAATCGCTATATCCGGCGACGCGCACGATCAGGTCGCGATACTTCTCGGGCTCCGCCTGCGCCGCGCGCAGAGTGGCCGCCGTCACCACGTTGAACTGAATGTGATGGCCACCGAGGCGGAAGTACGAGCGGACGAGGTGCGCAACCCGGTCCAGTCCCGCATCGTCCGCAAGCAGTTGCGGTGTGAACTTCTGGTTCAGCAGCGTTCCTCCGGTTCGCGCATGGTCCAGGCGAGCAGCGGATCGGATCACCGCCGTCGGTCCGTTGCGGTCTGCGCCCTGCACCGGCGAGACGCCGTCGGCCAGCGGCTCCCAGGCGCGGCGTCCATCCGGCGTGGCTCCGGTCATGGAGCCGAAATAAACGTGGCACGTGGTGGACAGATAGTTGACGTGATACCTGCCGCCCTTGGTGTTTGGGCGCCCTTCGATCTCTTCGAAGAAGGCATCGAACATCTCCCTCAGAATCCCATCGGCATATTCGTCGTCGTTGCCGAATTTCGGCGACCGGTTCCACAGCAGCAGGCGCAGCTTCTCGTTGCCCTCGAAGTTCCCCGCCAGGGCTTCCAGGACCTGTCCCATCGACACAGCCTGCCGATCGTAGACGTGGAACTTGATGGCCGCGAGACTGTCGGTGCAGCTCGCCGGCGCGACGCCCATGATGTACGTCGAGTTGTAGCGCGGACCGCCGTCGTTGTAGTCTCGGCCCTTCGCGATGCAATCCTCGACAAAGAGAGATAGGAACGGAGCCGGCATGAAATCCGCGTACATCCGCTCAATCACGTTGTTGCCGCGCACTTTGATATCGACGAACCAGTGCAACTGACGGCGAAACGCCGCAAACAACTCCTCGTAGGACGAAAAGCTTCGCGGATCGCCGGTCTCGATGCCGATCTTTCTGCCTGTGCGCGGATCCACGCCGTTGTTCAGCGTGATCTCCAGCACCTTGGGCAAATTGAAGTAGCCGGTGAGGATATAGGCTTCCCTCCCGAAGGCGCCCGTCTCCACACAGCCGGAAATACCGCCGCAGCGAGCGTCTTCCACGGATTTTCCCTGTCGGAGCAACTCCTCCACGACCATATCGGCGTTGAAGATCGAGGGCTGCCCCCAGCCTTCGCGGACGATTTCCAGTCCGCGGCGGAGAAACGCATCGGGATTCTTCGCGCTCAGCTGGAGATTCGATGAAGGTTGCAGAAGGTGCATTTCGTCGATGACTTCGAGGATGAGATAGGTGACGTCGTTGACGCCGTCCGAGCCGTCGCGCCGCAGGCCGCCGCTGTTGATGTTGGCGAAGTCAGTGTAGGTGCCGCTTTCGGCGGCCGTGACGCCAACTTTCGGAGGAGCCGGCTGATTGTTGAATTTGACCCACAGACATTCGAGGAGCTCCTTTGCCTGGTTGCGAGTCAACTCTCCCTCTTCCATGCCCTTCCGATAAAAGGGGAAGAGGTGCTGATCGAAGCGGCCGGGGCAGAACGAATCCCAGGTGTTCAGCTCGGTGACCACACCGAGGTGAACGAACCAATAGGCCTGCAGCGCCTCCCAGAAATTGCGTGGAGCGTGCGCCGGAACATGGCGACACACGGCAGCGATCCGCTCGAGTTCCGCGCGCCGGTTCGGGCTCGCCTTGGCCCTGGCTAACTCTTCGGCCTTCTCGGCATGGCGCTCCGCGAACCGAATGACTGCGTCGGCTGCGATGGCCATCGCCCGCAATTCGTCCCTGCGCGCGGATGCCTCGGTGTCGTTGAAGAAATCGAGCTTCAACAAGGCCGCATCAATCTCGGCTTTCAAATCCACAAGGCCCTTGCCATAGATCACGTCCCCCAGGACGGTATGCCCAGGCGCGCGCTGCTCCATGAACTCGGTAAAGATGCCTGCCTCGTAGGCGTTCTTCCACTCGGGCGTCATTTCCGCGAAGATCAGATCGCGCATCGAGCGGCTGCCCCAGTAAGGGATTACTTCATCGCGCTGGATCTGCCGAGCGCGATCATCAACGGAATAGGAGATTTTCTCGCGCGTGTCGAGGATTTCGAAATCGTCGAGAGTGTGACAGCAGAGTTCTGGGAATGTAGGCGATCCCTTTGGCGCGGGGCCGCGCTCACCCACGATCAACTCGTCCCGCCCAATCGCGATCTCCTTGTGCTCCATCAGGTAGGCGAGAGCGCGGGCCCGCCGGATCGGGACCGATATCGTCTTGTCCTGCTGGTAAAACTCGGTCAGCAACTGGGCTCTTTCGATGGAAAGCCACGGTTTGGTTTCGAGAGTTTCCTGTCTCAGTCTGCTGATGCGCTCGTTCATATCAACCTCCGATTTGCACGCTGAAGCCGCATTGCCGCAGGCGTGCGGCGATCGACTCCATATGCTCGGCCGATGGTGGCTCGACCTTATCCATGCGGCTCGGCCTGCCCAGCCGCTCATATTTGCCGCCGCCGATGCGGTGGTAGGGAAGAAGATCGATCCGCGGCAGCCCCAGCGGCGAGAGGAATGCGCCCATCGCGTCGAGGTTCTCGCAATCGTCATTCACTCCTGGAACCACTGGCACGCGAACGATTACCGTTCGTCCCAGCCGGGCCAGCATTTCGAGATTCCGCAAAATACGCTCGTTCCCTGCTCCTGCAGCGTCCCTGTGCCGCTCACTATCCATCACCTTGACGTCGTAGAGAAAGAGATCGACGTTTGCCCTGATTCGGCGCAGAACATCGGCAGCGGCAAATCCGCTTGTTTCGACAGCGATGTGAATTCTCCGCTCGCGGCAACCCGCAAGCAGCTCCTCGACAAACTGTCCCTGCATCAAGGGTTCGCCCCCGGAAATCGTCACGCCTCCCCCCGACTCTTCGAAGAAGACGCGGTCCTTCAGCACCTCGTCCATCACTTCCGGCACGGTCATCCAGCGCCCGGCGAGCTGATGCGCTCCTGCGGGGCAAGCGTCCACGCAGGCTCCGCATTGCTGGCATCGATCGGCATCGCGAAGAACTCCCTCATCCAGAAGGAGAGCGCCGTGCGGGCAGGCGCGAACACAATCTCCGCAACGGATGCATCGCTCCGCGAACCAGCTGACCTCGGGCTCCATGTGCTGGCCCTCGGGATTGTGGCACCACCAGCAGCGCAGAGGACAGCCTTTCAGAAACACGGTCGTCCGGATGCCGGGTCCGTCATGCAGCGAGAAACGCATGATGTTGAACACGAACCCCTTCACCGCTCCGGCGTGTCCAGTGGCAGGGAGTGTTGCGACGAAATCGGGAGGCACAGGCATCGATTTGAATACTATTTTGCATACTTTTTCGGTGAATCGGCTCGAAGGACACCGGCCTGTTCGTGACTTAAGTAATTTCGACCGTCAGAAATTCTGGCATCAAGCCTCAAAATTCAGGGCTCAATCGGTCAATCGGGCGGCGTCGGACTAAGTCGGGCGAGAACATGAATCCAGTAAGTCAGCGATGGCCGGTAGAAAGCCTCGTTGTGCGCTTGGTCCGGAACGATGACCAGCTCAGCTCTGGGATTGGAATACGCTGCGAGACGGTAAGCCATCGAGGTCGGGAAGGCGCGATCCTTGTCGCAGTGGACGACGAGCACCGGTACCGCACAGCTCCGCAGCGAAATGGCGCCATCCCAGATGGCCGGGAGCGTGGCAGCCAGCGCGCGCGGCACGCCCAGTACCCGCGCAGCCTCTCGATACGATGTGAAAGCAGAACAGAGGATCAGGCGCTCGGCCGGAATGTGACCGGCGACGGCTGCGGCAATCCCGCCACCCATGGAGAAGCCCAGAATGGACGCCGGTAACCCGGGCGTCAATGATCGCAGGTCATCGAACGCATCGACTGCGTTTTCTTCGCAGCGCCGCCAGTCGATCGGTCCCGGACTGCGGCCATAGCCCGAGTAATCGAAGACCAGCGACGCCACTCCATGCCGGGCAAGCAGAGTTTGCGCGGCAGTCCAATGATCCACGGTTTCGCCGATCCCGTGACAAATCAGGAGCGCGGCTTGCGCCGTTGACTCGGAAGGCTGAACGAACACCGCGTCGAGACCGCGACTCGAGAATACGTGTCGTTCGATCCGTGCCCCGCTGGTGGCCGCACTTCGGATCTTCTTCATTCTTCCCAACAGATGGTCGCGCAGGATCAGCATGCGGCTGATTACGGTGACCGAAATCGTGAAAAGACGATCCTGCGGCGGCATGCGCGTCTCTATCCTCGCCCAATCGTACGACGCCACCATCGCGCTGGTTCCCGCGGTTGCTCACCCCCGGAAAGCAATCGGCGAAGGGTCACATAGTCGATTTTTGCGTTGTGGCGCTTATCCAGGGGAATGGAGAACAGCACACGCACTTCATCCAGGCGCGCGTTCGGCAGCGCCTCGAGAATACGAGCCGCCGTCGCAGGGGAAACGAGCTCAACGGCGAGGATGCGGTGATCCCCGAGGCGCAGAACGGCGGCGCGCCGCACGCCGGGGATCTGCTGCGCCGCGCACTCAACGGCAAACGGATAGAGAATGCCACGATCGTCCTCGATCTTCGCGGAGGCGCGGCCGAGCAGCCAGAGGCGTCCCCGCGAGTCCAGGCGACCGAGGTCGCCCGTGCGATGCCACCGCGTGCCTCCGACGTCGAACTTGGTCTCCGAATCTCCCACGCCGTTCAGATAGCCGGGCAGCACATGTGCACCAGAGACAGCGATCTCCCCAACCTCGCCCGGCGCGGCCCAAAGTGCGCGAAACTCCGCCTCGGTGAGCGGCGCAATCGGCCGGCCCCAGCCATCGCGAAGAATTCGCAGCGAGACGCTCGTAACTGGAGAGCCGGAGAGCAGGCCGTCGCCTCGCTCCATGGCCAGAAAATCGTCGGGCGAAATGGCGGAATAGTCGACTTCCGCCATCGGCTCGGCTTCAGTCGACCCATAAACCGCCGTAACCTCAGCGTTGGGGAAGGCAGTGCGGGCATCGCGCAGATCGCGTGGGAAAACCGGGGCGCCACCCATGAAAACGTGCTGCACGCAGGGGATGCCGTGACCCGCCCGCGCGCACTTCTCGACGAGGCGGGCGATGAGCGCGGGCGACGCCCCAACGGTCTGGATTGCGTGCCGCTCGATCTGCGCAAGAACCGGCGCTGCATCGACGGCCCCGGGGCGACGGAGGTCGCAGTCGGGCAGAACGCTGGTAACGCCGGAAGCAAGATTGGCGAGTACGAAGATTGGCAGCGTGGTGAGGTCTACGACACCTGCGCGCAGGCCGATGGCCGACGCAATCGCTCGATGCTGCGCCAGCAGAAATCCATGCGAGCGAGCGGCCGCCTTCGGCTCTCCGGTGCTGCCTGAAGTGAACGTGACCAGTGCGGGTGCGGACTCGGAGAGACTGGCGATCTCCGCCCGAGCGCCGCTATCGGAGATCGAAACGCGCACGGCGCCCGGAAAAAATCCCGGACACAATGCAAGGGGAACGCGGCGCAGCGGAGCCAGAGCCAGGCGCAACAGATGCGCCTTCGGGCTGCCGAAGAAGGCGCGGATGGGGAAGAGATCGCAGCAACGCGCGATATGCTGCCGCCCGGCGGATGGATCGAGAAACACCGCGACTGCGCCTGCGCGAAACACTCCCGTCAGGAAGGCGTACAGTTCAAGCGACATGCGATGCAGCACGAGAATGCCGTCGCCCGGAGCAACGCCGAGCGCGAGAATCTGTGCCGCGACGCGGGCTGCGGCTTCATCGAGTTCGCGAAAAGTGAGGACGCGATCGCGCCCCCCTCTCACGTCGATGATCGCCGGCGCCGCCGGTCTTTCAGCAGCGACCTCCGCGAAAGCCTCAGCGATATTCACTGTGCAATCTCCCGGCTGAAAAGGGCATAGCGGCGCATGACCGAGCCGTAGCGAAGGCTGGTGTTCAGCGATACGTTCTTCTCATGCATCAGCGCGTGGATGCACCGGCGGAATCCGAGACGCGATCCTTCCTGCTGTACGCGCTCGGCCATGAGCGCGCCGAGGCCGGCGAGCGCGGGGTCAGGCAGAATGGCGAGGGTTTTGAGGAGGAACGTATCGATAGGCTCCCCGCGTGCTGCCTGCGCCAGATCAGGAATCGCAAAGGTGAATCCCACAAGATCGTTGCCACGCTCAGCGAGCAAAAGAAGCTCGGGGCGCAAGTACGGCACGATCTTCTCGTACTGCGCGAGGAAGTCGGCCTGCGGCAACTCGGTATAGAGGAAATTGTGCGCGAATGCGACCTGGCTGAGCCGATAGATGCGGACCAGGTCAGTCTGCAGCTCGGGGAGGCGAATCGCTCGAATGCGCACGCCGAGCCTGTCCATGCGCACAGCCACCCGCAGAACACGAGAATCCTTCTGTGTCAGGTCGCTGTTCAGCGCCGAAACATACTGCGCGAAGGGCGTGAAGCCTGCGCGCTGCCACTGGGTCGGCCATTCCGGCGCGTTGGTCGGTTCCAGGAAGAACGGCGGCTCGCCGCCGGCCTCGACTACGAAGCGATAGCGTCTCCACGTATTGCCATCCATGGGGCCGATAGCGAGCGTGCAGCCTTGTTCCGCAAGAACACCAAGCGCGGCGGCAAGCAGACGCGCCGCGGCCTCGTCGCTGGCGCTGGCATAGTGGCCGATCACTCCAACCCTTTGCGATCCGTAGCGCGGACTGTTGGTCCACCAAAGCGATGCCTGCGCTTCGACGATTTCCGCGTCGGATACCGCGCAGAGGTGCAGGTCAGGCCGTTGAGAGGCGAGGAGTGTCGCGTCGAACGGAGGCAGATCGGGCGTGTTGGGCAGGGTGCCGCGCTCGCCCGGAGTGTGCAGCGTCTTCACGATCACAGCAGGCTGGCGACTCCCGCGCCGATCAGAGTGAAGAGAAATCCAATGGACGACTGATAGAGCCAGCGCCGGCCGCTCAGAGAATACTGTCCTGCTCTGCGTGGCTCAACGATGCAGAAGGCGGCAAAGGCAATGCCGGAGAGTGCGAGAGCGATCGCGGATTCGACAATCGAGCGGCGCGCGAAGCGCTGCTCGATCGCCACCGGCACGAAGATCAGCAGCCAGCTTTGCAGCACCAGCACCGGGCCGAACTTCCAGATGTTGCGCTCGGGATGATGGAAGCAGCTCAGGGTCCAGGCAAGCAGTGCGAGCTGAATCGCATAGCCCAGCGCGTAGGGGAACAGCAGCGTATCGCCACGCTTGGCCTGCGCCAGAAAGATCCAGAACAGCCCTGAAGATGCGACGCTGAGCACCGCAAAGACATTGTGCGTGCGATCGCCGCGCAGCAGCCGCCCAGGAAAGAAAAGCGTGTAAGTGACAAAGAGCGTGGCGGGGGCAAGCAGCCACCGCCATCCGCCCAGCCCCCAGGAAATGTAGAGCACCAGAGCCGACGCGATCAGCGCGCTGGTGGCGAGAGTGGTACGCGAACGATAGAGCAGAACGAAAATCAGCAGGGCCAGGGCCACCGCAAAGCGTGCGAGCAGCCGTTCCATCGGCATGGCTGTGTAGATGTGAAGAAGGATGAAAACTCCAAAAGGGATAAACACGTTGTCGAGGCCGCGCCACGCGATGGCTTCGAGCAGAGTGACCACCAGCGCGATATCGGCGGCGATCAGCAGCGTTTCCGGTCGCCCCAACGGCGTAAAGAGCAACAGTGGCACATGCACGCTCAGGAAGGCCACGGTGAAGAAACCGACCGAACCCTCCATGCTCTTGGAGCCATCAATGCCAGCGTAGCCGTGCTTGCCGTACTGCTCGCCCAGCAGGGCAGCGACGCTGTCGGCGAGGGTGAGCACCAGGATGGGAATGGCATAGAGAAGTCGGTTGCCCCGCGCGAGGACAAAAAGGATCGCGACTGAAGCAGGAAAGTAGACATCGCCGCGAGACTTGCGTCCGACGCCATGCAGCACCTGCGCGAAATACGCCTGGACGGGTGGGTAGTACTGCACCACAAGCATGAGAGCTGCAGCCAGCGCGCAGACGAGCCCGACGGCCCACGGCGACGAGAATATCCACGGAAACGATAGCGCTAAAAATCCCGTGCCCACATGTGCAAGTTTGCGAACCTGTTCCGGCGTGAGCGGAAGCCAGGGCTTGACGAGCCGCAGGACGAGCAGCAGAAGTACGACGACGCCAAGAACGCCGAAGACGCGGAGAAGATCGCCCACGGTCATCGCACCTGCTCCACGACGAAGGCGCTGTAGAAGAAGGCCTTGTCCCTGCGAAAGAGAGCCGCGCTCAAATCGGCGAGCGGATCAAGAAGCGCCACCATCGACTGCGGACGGCTGCGCGGCGCCAGCATGTTCCAGTAGGCAAGCCGCGCCGCGGGACGCGACGCCGCGACGATGAGGCGCAGAAGCTGCTCGTAGGCCTGCGGTGCCATGTACTCGAAGATATCGGAGAGGTTGAAGCAGTCGAATTTCTCAGGCCCGTCGAGAGCCTCCTCGAGGGCGCAGCAGCGCCACTCCAGCGCGTCGAGATTGCGGCGGATCGCTTCGAAATTCTCTTCACGCAGCGCAAATGGCAGAGCGGCGCCATGGGTTCCGAGCATGATCCATTGGAGGTAGGGATTCTCCGCCGGGGCAAGTTCCGTCATAGCGTACCGGGCGCGAGCCAGAATACGGTCGGCCACGCTGCCCTCCACGTAGCGAAAAAATTCCGGATCGCGGCCCAGCGCGCCCATCACGCGGCGCGAGAAAAAGAACCGGAAGAAGAGCCTCCAGCGGAAGTTATTCCACTCACCGTCATGGAACGCAACGCGTTCCGGCAAAGACCGTGGCGCAAAAAGAGATTCGACGCGCGAGCCGCCATGCACCAGCGGAAGGACGCGCGTCCGAAACGCAGCAAAATAGCGCTCGAATTTCCCCGCGCTGCCGAGTCCGCCTTCGAGCAGGGCCTTGTGGTCATCCCAGAAGGCGATGGCCGTTCGCGAGAGGCGGGTGCGGCACGCTTCGTAAAGACGCAGGCGGCGATCGCTGCGGCGCGAGCCCATCAGCGCCAGAAGATCGGGATAATCCAGCACACGATACGCCGCAACGCGCAGATCCAGGCACGCAAGCTGCGCAGGGCTCAGATCGACAGCGAGCACGCGCTCGGGCGCGCGCGCAAGGAACGCGAGCGTGTTGTCTCCCGCGCTCGCAATCGACAGGCACCGCTTGCCCGGCCCCGGTGCGAGCGCCTCCAGGAGAATGTCGGCATCTTCCCAGCATTGTGCATAGCGAATGCCGGAGAAATCGGCACGCTCGGCGGCCTCGCTACGCATGCGGCTCCTCGGCAGACAATCGGCGGATCGTGCCATGTGCGCCATCCAGCTCGACAAGATCGCCGTCGCAAAGCCACGCGGTCAGGCCGGGGATGGATACCACGGCGGGGATGCCGAGCTCGCGCGCGACGATTGCAGAGTGCGATAGCAGGCTGCCTCGCTCCACCAGCAGGCCCGCAGCTGCGGGAAAGAGCATGATCCATCCCGGATCGGTGTGGTCGGCTACGAGGATGCATCCAGCGGGCAGCTGTGCGTTGCGCGGATCGCGGACGACGCGGACTTTTCCACGGACGACGCCCGGGCAGCACCCGATTCCGCGCCGAGCGTCTCCGGTTGCATCTGCCGCCACGGGCTGCACAAGGGGCTGATAGGTCTGAGCGACATAGACCATGCCGCGCGTCTCGAAGCGTTCCGCGGGTGGCGGCGTGTTGCGGTACAAGTCGAATTCGGATTTGCGCAGCGCCGCGAGCGCGCGAACGTCCGCTGTCACCGCGGTCCCCGCAACCAGTGCCACCACTTCGTCCGTCTCCAGATAGAAAATATCCCGCGGATCGTCGAGCGTGCCGTTCGCATGCAGCCGCTTGCCTGCCTCGAGGAAGATGCGCCGAATCCGGCCAAAGAGCCGCGTTCGCTCGAAGCGCAGATTCTCGCGCTCGCGAACACGCCGGCGTGCAATGCGCAGCACCCAGCCAAGAGCAAGCTGTTTGACAGGCGAGCCCCGCAGCTTTATACGGATCGTCGGCATCGCATCAGCGGCCATTCCGGGAGTCGAGGAATGGTCCGAACCTGGTCCCGCTCGCGCAAGCTCGCCGATGCTGCGCAGCAGCACGACAGGATTCTCGTAAAGGGCTTCGCTCTCGAGTTTCAGCTCTTCTAGGCAGCGGTCGCCAAATTTCGCCAGATACGCGTCGTAGAGGGAGCAGAACTCCGGGCGCTGGCGAATCGCACGGACAGCCTCGGCGGCGGACTGGTCGCACAACGCGCGCACCAGGTCCGGATCCCTTTTCGCCAGAGCCGCCATTTCCCGCACGCGTGCCGCCGGCTCGGCGCTGACCATTCCGCCTCCGCCGCGAATCGCGTCGTTCGCGAGCATGCCCCGCTCATCGCCGCACCACGCCATCGTGAGCTTACGCAGCACGCCATGAAAGATCATCGCGAAGAAGTCATTGGAGAGCGGTGCGTCCCAGCGTGTGCCCAGCTCGCGCTGAAGCGACTCGAAATGCGCTGTAAGCTCATCCAGACGCATGCGCGCCAGCGGCGGCGCCGGCTCCGCGAGTGCTGATGCGAGGCGCGCGTGGAAGCGCCGAATTTGTGCCTCCAGAGTTACGTAATTCCACGCGAGGCCGGCTGCCATCGCGGCAACGTGTATCGAGTCGATCATTCGATCCCGGAATGTGGCAGCTTTTCCTGTGCCGAGCGCTTGCTCGGGCAGGCTTTCGCGCACGCCCATCATCTGCTCCATGAACCGGCGATTGATGGTGAATCCCGGCAGCAAGGCAAGCGCGCGGTACCAGTTGAGCAGGTTGTAGTACACCCGGCCCCGAATGAGCCCCAGCATGTTGCGGAACACAGGATCGTTCGCGGCGAGCGTACGCTCCGGAACGCGCAGGATCCGGCAAAACTGCCGATAGACGCTCTCGTAGCTCGAGCGTGCAAACGAAAACGTGAGCGGAGTGGTGATGCCGCTATAGCTCTCGACGATGTTGCTGTTGTCCCACAGATTCAGCGCGCCGTCCGGATCGGCCAGCGCGCGCAGCGTCGTAATCGGACGCGACTGGAGCAGAAAAAGCTCACCATTCTGCACAGCCCACTCGATGTCCTGGGGCTGGCCGAATGCGGACTCCGCGGCCCTTGCGAGCGCGGCAACCTCGACGGCGCGCTCGTCGGAAAGAGCGGGCTCCTGCTGCCGATCGGCGGGGACTGAAAAGGCGGAGAAGTTTTCCGGAGATTGGTCATCGAACCGGTGACAAATAGACTTGTTCGCCACAGTCTGGCGCTCAATGCGGCCGCTTCGGTCGATGGCCCAGGTATCCGCATCGGCGTCACCGCCAACCAGCGCCGTGCCGATGCCGTAGACCGCGGAAACGACTGCAAGGCCGCGCCGGCCGCTGACAGGATCGGCGCTGAACGCCACGCCGGAGCATTCCGCGTCGACCATGCGCTGGACGAGGACCGCCGGCGCGGACGGAGATCCCGACAATCCCCGCTGGCGCCGATATTCCATCAATCGATCGCCGAATCCCGACCGCCACACGGCGGCGACCCGATCGAGGACTGCGTCGCCATCGACAAAGAGATAGCTTTCGAGCTGTCCTGCGAACGAACTTTCCGCACCATCCTCGTCGATCGCAGAGGAACGAACCGCAAAGCGGATCCCAGGAGAAGCGATAGCGCAGAGGGCGGCTTCTATTCCGGCAGCAACTTCAGGCGCGACGCGGAGCGATGTCAGGGCTGCGGAATCGAGGGCGCCCGACGCAAACAGTTCCTGCTGTTCTTGGGTGAGACTCTGTTTGAATGCTTCAGGCGTAACTGCGAACCAATCCGGAACACGGATGTCCGCGGCGGCGAGACGCGCAAGGGCGAAGGCCTTGCCGCCCAGCTCGCGGAGGCTCCCGCTGCGCAGCACGCAGTTCACGGATGCCTCCAGTAGCGGAGGGCGATCGGAATGACGCCGAGGCTGAGATAGAGAATAAGGCTCCAGACGCCGCCAATCGTTTCGAGGGACTTGCCCCGTCCAGGCACTTCCGCGGCAAGGAAGCGCGCGCCCAGCACGGCTGAGATCAGGACCAGCGTGCCGAGCAGAAACGTAGCAGTCAGGCTGAAAGCAATCCCCCGCGCGGCCTCAATGGCAAAGACGGCGGTGAGCGTCATCACCACAAGCCAGACGCCGACTGCCCTCTTCCTCCCCCACAGGAAGCTATAGGTTTCCACGCCCGCTTCCTCGTCGGAGGGAGTACGAATCTTGCGGCCAATTTCAAGCACAACGCCGTTGCAATAGCTCACCAGCAGAAACCAGAGCAGTCCGCGGGGCGGCCGCCGGTAACCGAGCGGAACCCAGTCGCACGCCGTGGTGTAGAGATCCACCAGCGGCATGATGGCCATGTGCGACAGCATGTAGGTGATGGGCCGCGACTTCAGCCACGAGCGCAGAAAGAACTCGCGGCTCATCAGGCCGAGGTAGGTCCACGTAACCACGAGCAGCGGAACTAAACGCGGCGACAACCATGCCGCAAGCAGGAGTTGCAGCACGATGCACGCGGCCCAGATCCACGCCAGCTCCCGCAGCTGGATCAGGCCTCTGGGCACGGGGCGATACGGACGGAAACGCGAGTCCTCGTCAAAGTCCTTGAACTCATCGGCGAGGCGAAGCTGCAGAAACGTGAGAAACGAGTTGGCGAAAGCGACGAAGCACGGCTTCCAGCCGGGCAGCGCTGAGGCTCCGCGGAGGAGCGCGGAATAACTGACGGCGGAGAGGCTGAACGCAAGGATGATGGGTGAGTGAGCAAAGATGGGAAAGCGTTCGCGCTGGTACACCCACCAGCGGTTAGCCATGGCTTTCTCCCCCGCCGGATTCGCGTCCCCGCGCCCGCTTGCGATGCGCTCGCGTAAAGTCACCGGAAGCCAGCGCGGCCGCAATTGAGAGCTCGCCCGCAAGTGCTAGGGCACCGCAAAGCTCGGCGAGCGCCCGCGCCTTGCCTTCACCTGCCATGCCGAGAATGTCGAGGCAGGCCCGTTGGCTCGGAAGCCCCGTGCCCCCGCCGACGGTCCCCACGACGATACTCGGCAAGGTGACGGCGGCATAGAGATCGCCGGATGCGGTGACCTCGAAGCGCGTGACGCCGACCGAAGACTCCGCAACGCAGGCGGGATCCTGACCGCAGGCGATGTAGAGGGCCGTAAGCGCGTTGGCAAAGTGACCCTGAATGCCGATGCTGCCGCTCTGGATCGCCCCCAGCGACGATATGCGCCAGTAGCGCTCCATCTGCTGTGGAGTGGAGTGCAGCCGATCCCGGATCAGATCCGCGGGGAGAGTGATCTCAGCCGAAACTTTCTTGCCGCGCACCGTCACGAACGAGTGCGCGGTCGCCTTCTTATCGCCGGAGAGATTCGCCTCAACGCAGTAAAACTCCGGTGCAATCGGCGAATTGGCCGCAATGTAATCGCAAATGGCCTGCGTGGCGATCGTCACCATGTTCTGGCCCGAAGCATCGCCTGTGGTGTACTCGAGGATCAGATAGACGTGGTTGCCCTCGATGGCAATGCCCAGATCGATTAGCTCGCCGTGCGTGGTCGTGGCGCCCGCGGCCTTGCTCAGCGCTTCACGCTGGTCGATGCACCAGATGGCAAAGATGCCCGCTTCGCGCAGGGAGTGAAAAGCAAATCCAGGCGTGCGTCGCATGCCCTCGTGCAGCAGGATGCTCACGCATCCGCCGGCCTCGGTGATGACCTGGCATCCGCGTGAGTAGGAGGCAACGAGCGCCGCTTCGGTAGTCGCCAGCGGCACGTAGAAATCGCCAGAGGCGAACATGCCGCGCGTGCGCAGCGGCCCGGCCAGCCCAACCGGAACGCGTACCGCTCCGATCAGGTTCTCAATGTTGTTCTGGTAGTGTTCGGCTTCTGCAGCCGTGTGCGGGTCGAGCAGTTCCTGCCGGACAGTTTCCGGCAGATTCAGCAACTGCCAGCGCCGGTCGAGCGCCGCCGGAGATACGGATCCCGCTCCCGGGACGCGCGGCGGCAGCGGCTTGGCCTCGCCGACCAGCGACTGCGCGATGGCCAGCGCCGACCTGTCGCGGAGGAGGCGTCGCAGGAATTTCCCGATCCTCTCCTCGGTGCTCGCCATGGGCCTCTGCCAAGCCTCCGCTCGTTCCAGACGTTGACCCCGATTCGCGAAACGGTTATGAAACCATTCGCTGCCACGGCAGGCCGGCGACACGCCTCTGCTGGTTCATGTGTGGGTCTCAGATGGCCGGAACTGACCAGGATTGTATCCTGCTCAAATTTGCCGGCATAGACTCCTTTGCCGACTTGCCACCGGGGAGGAAGCAACCTGATCCATTTCCTGGCCAAAGTCTCGACTCGCGACGGATGTCCACTTCCCTCGAACTTCATCGGAACCGCGGCTGCGCCAACCTGCGGGTTGTCGCACTCATGCACGAGCGATTCACAAATCGTCGAAACGGGGATGGATTCCTGGGTACGCGGCCGGAATTACGTCACACCGATCGTGTGCACCTCCTGCCGTGAAGCTTGCGGCCACGGACGAACGCGCTTCCCACAATCAGTCAGGCCTTCGTGCCCGTACCGGCTCATCGGAGTTCAATGTTCTGCGCGGCGGTGCGATCGGCAACCGACAGCGCGATCGAAGACATACGGCGGTGTTATCGCTTCTGAGCGGAAATAGCGCAGGATACGGAACTTGCAGGCAAACCTGACGGGGGGATTGAGGGGAGATCAGCGCAGACGCCAGTGCACTCCGTCGCTACTGATCCAAACAGCGCCGTCGGTGGAGGTGAGCTCGAAGAGCGGCGGCGTTGTTCTGGAGGGTTCCGCCTTGTGGAGGGCCGCACTCACTCCCGGCTCGGCCAGGCCCAGGTGCGCGATGGAACCAGACCAAACGGGCGGGACTTTCTTCCATTTCCGCCCCCCATTACGGCTGAGGAAGAGCGTGCCGGCCGTGTCGAGCGCGAGAATGCGTCCGCTACGCACGACCGTTGTGGTCGCCGGGAGCCTGCCGGGCAACACGGGAACAAGAGCCGCGAGCCGAGCGTCGGCAGAGTGCGTGTTCGTCGGGATATCGGTTGCGGCAGCGCTGACCTCGACGGACGCTGCGGAGGAGCCCACTTGCAGCGCCGGAGAAAGCGAAGCCAGGTCGCCTCCCTGAAGATCGAAGCGCTCCGTGTCTGTTCTGAATCCCGGGGCGCTAATTTGCAGTTGGTACTGGCCAGGCGTTACCGACGGCAACTCAAATCTGCCGGATTGATCCGTGCTTGTCGTAGCGGCTGTGGCTCCCGATATAGCACGCAAAGTCACAGACGCTCGAGCAATGATCGCTCCCGATGGATCGGTGACCGTGCCGTGAATTGCGGAGGAACTTTTGTTCGGGTTCTGATTGTGTTCGATGGTGAGGTGCGCGGAGCGGGCGGAATTGAGGAATCCGTTCTGCGGTACAGCTCGCGCCAGCGCCCCATCGGCTCCTGGAACGGCGAGTTGATTGTGCGGCGCCATGGCTGCAGAGCCGACGGCCTTGTTCGTTGCCAGAGGCGATGGTTCCGTGCCGCTCACCTGCGGAGCTCCTCGCGCCTGATCTCGAGCCACCATGGAAGCGCTCTCTTTTGCGGATAGTTGTTCCGCCGGAGCTTCGGATCTGGATGTGACCCTGCCGAGCGCTTCCTGTGGAGCAGCGGGAGGGCGGGGCGGGGGCGGGGGAGGGGCCGCCCTCCTGTCGTTGCGCTCGTGGTGCGAGCCAGCAAGCAGAGCGGTCCGCGTTGGTGCAGCCTCCGGAGCAGGCGCGGCAACCGGTTGGTGCAGCGGCACGGCCGGATGGACGACGGCGGCCGTACTCGTTGAGGGAGTAGCAGCGGGGTGCGGATGCATCCTCAGAATGGCAACGAGGACGCAAGCGGCGGCAGCAGTTGCAAGCGAGAGCGGCGGCAGCCAGCGCCGCCCGGCGGGCACTGCCGGAGGCTGGACCGGTGGGACAGGAACCGCATCCTGCGCCAGAAAGACAATGCGCCGGCATTCCTCGCAGGCTGCCAGATGCGTAAGGCAATCCTGCCGTTCCCGTTCGGTCAGGACGCCCTCCATGAAGGCATTGAGCCGATCAGCGTCAGGATGCGATAAGGAATGGAGGTGTTCGCTCATGCTCGATTCTGGCCTGTCTGTTGAAGGAACGGAGAACCCGATGTAGTTTGCAGCAGATTCCGCAAATTCACCGTGAGGTCGCGCGGGTCGGTGCCGAGGGCTTCCTGCGCGGCGCGGCGACGCAACCCGCCGGCTTCGAGCTCTTTCAATAGCTGTCGATGCAGATCGCCGGTAAGGCGTCGAATTCGACGGCTGATGGTGGCCTCATGCACGTGCAGCAGACGAGCCAAATCGAGCAGGGTGCGCTCGTCGAGAAAATACGCTGTCAGCAAAAAACGATTTTCTGCTGAAAGGCTGCGCAGGATCGGGGTAAGCGCGCTGCTCAGACGCTCCAGGGTCTGTGGATCTGGCTGCGGCGCCGAAACCGGAGCGGGAATCTCGTCACCCTCCAGCTCGGTCTCGCGGCGCGTAACGCGATGGCGGTCGACCTGACGCTGCGCGAGCGTGGCGCGCAGCCATCCCATCAGCGATCCCCGCCCCGAGTACGTAGTGAGCGGCGACCAGCGCCAGCCGTCGCGCTCCGTCAGTCCGAAAAGCTCAGAAAAGAGCGAATCGGCAAGCTCTTCGCCTTCGGAGGCTGATCGGGTGATGGCGACGGCCGCTTCGCGCAGAGGCGCGCGAAACTGGGCCACGAAGCGCTCCCAGGCCGCATCTCTGCCTCGCGCGCAGCCATGTGCCAGAGCAAGGTCGCGAAGATGCAGGGCTCGCCAAAATCCGGCCCGCTGCGCTTCATTCGTTACTGTTCCTGGCGGCGCGCCGAAATTCGATTTCGCTCCCGCGGAAAGGAGCACCTCCGCGAATTCTGATTCCGAAAGGCCGCTGAAACGAAGATCCGCCTGGCTCGACAATGCAAGCAGCAGTTTCACTGAAAGACCAGGAGTTTCCCGCAACGAAGAACTGCCGCTGGGCGCGGCCGAAACCACCGCGGAACCGGCGGCTTCAGTGCCGGACGAGGAAGCGGCTGCGCCGGGATCGGCGGATTGTGACGGCCCGGAATCCACGGTTTCCCCTACGCTATACCAACCTGCACGCGGCAGCACAGGCGCTTCCCAGCCCGTAGTATTGACTTTTTCCCGCCCGAGCGATTTCATCGTTTAACGCAATTCCTCGGGATTTTGGACCTGATTTGGATCGGGCGAACGTTCCGCTCCATTCCTCGCTGTGACATCTGCGCCTTGAGTTCGGGATACAGTATCTGCATCAACACGGAAGCCATGGGTAAGACTTCAGCAAGCAGGGCTTTTGGACTTTCAGACGTCGGATGCGTCCGCGAGATGAACGAGGATTCGTTCGGCATTCGGGACGGCGACGGCCTGTTCGTGGTCTGTGACGGAATGGGCGGCGGCGCGGCCGGAGAAGTGGCAAGTACGCTTGCCGTGGATGCGTTTCTCGCGCAGCTGGGACAATCGAAGCTCGAATCCACGCCCGCAGCCGATGCTGTAACCGAGGCGGTAAGGTCGGCGATTCAGTATGCCAATAGTCTGGTGTTACAGCGGTCGAGGCTGAGCCCGGAATTTCGCGGCATGGGAACGACCCTGGTTGCGCTTTGGCTGCGCAAGGCGCAATTTAACGGCGCAGCTCATCGCGCCGCGTGGGTTGCGCACGCGGGCGACAGCCGCTGTTATCGGTTCCGCGACGGCGAACTCAGCGCCCTGACCGCCGATCACTCTCTGGTGGAACAACAGGTGCGGATGGGGCAGATCACTGCACAAGAGGCCGAACAATCGAACATGCGCCACGTGATTACACGGGCCGTGGGTGTCGATCCGCAATTGGATCCGGAGATCGCCATCACCGATGCCCAGGCGGGAGATTTGTTTCTTTTGTGCAGCGACGGACTCACGCAGGAAATTCCCGAGGCGCGTATCGCTGAAGTGTTGCGCCGCGAAGAGCGGCTCGAAGACGCGTGCGGAGTTCTGGTGGCCGAGGCCCGCCACCACGGCGGCCGGGATAACATCACCTGCGTGCTGGCGCAGGCGGAGTGAGCATCGCAGATAATTTTAGCGCGTCATCGCGTACTGCACCTGCTCTTCGATTGCAGCGATTTTGATGGGTTCACGATGCGCGCGCGAGAGTGCCGCATTGAGCGCATCCAGCCCGGACTTCTTGAATTGCTGCCACGCGGCTACTTTTGCCTTCTCGATCTCTCCCATTTGATCGAATATTGTGTGCGCCGTTGCTGGTGCGGTTCGGTCTCCGCTCTCGACCAGGCGCAGATCTGTGCCCAGGCCGGAGACGGCTTCTGCAAGACCGCCGCCTGACGCGCCGCCGCGAATCGCATCGAGATGCTTTTGCGCATCGCGGACTGCGCCGCTGAGATCGGCGGCCGTCGAGGTGTCGTTCAGATCGACCTTCCGGATCTGAGTAGCGACACTCTCCAGTTCCGCCATCGCTTTGCGGCCGGCGAGCAACTGCGCGTAAATCTGCTGTCCGAAGGCATACTGCTCGCCGAGCACGGCCTCCGTGCAGGCGCAGCGCGGATCCATCACGACCCTGAGCGTCCGATCCTGCTGCCACGAATCTTCCGGCATGCCCGTCGCCACATTCAGCCGCAGCGTGTAGGTGCCAGGCGGAACCCGCGGACCTGCCGGCGCTCCCAGAGCATCGTCGGCATCGTCGTCGCCTGTGCCCGCGCTGGAGCTGCCCGCATTCAGATCCCAGACAAAGCGATGCTCGCCTGCGCTCGTTTCGAGCATCTGCGGTTTCGGGAACCACCGCTCCGCAATCGGGAGCAGCGGCCGGCGAGACGGCGCTTTTTCTGCGCTGGAAAAGTGGCGGAGCACGCGGCCCTGCGCATCGAGTATTTGCAGGGTGACTTTCGTCGTCGTCTCGCCAAGGTAGTAGTCGATGATCGCCCCATTGGGCGGGTTGTCGGCCTGCGGCTCTTCCGGTGGCAGGGGCGTCCCGAGGAAACCGTCGTTATCCACGCGGATAGCCGTCGCCGGCTTGTAGAAATACCCATGGGCCGAGCTGCCAGCTGCCACAGCCTGGCGCAGCGGCGTCATGTCGTCGAGCACCCAAAACGACCGGCCGTGCGTGGCGATCACCAGATCGTCGTCATGAATGTCCATATCGCGCACCGACGTGACCGGCAGGTTCATCTGCAGCGGCTGCCACTCCGCGCCGCCGTTGAACGAAACGTAGATGCCGAATTCCGTTCCGGCGAAAAGCAAATTCTTCTCGACGGGGTCTTCCCGCACAGCATTCACGAAGTCGTGTCCGCCGATGCCGTTCACCGAGAGAGTCCAGGTTTTGCCGAAGTCATGCGTGATGTAGAGGTAGGGCTTGCGGTCATCGAGGCGATGGCGATCGACGGCGACATACGCAGTCGCGGGATCGAAGTGCGACGCTTCGATCAGCGCGATCTTGCTCCAGGGTGAAAGTCCCGGGGGCGTGACGTTGGCCCAGGTCTTGCCGCCGTCCCGTGTGACATGGACAAGGCCGGTATCGCTGCCCGCCCAGATCTCGTCGGCCTGGAGCGGTGAAGGCGCGATTGCGTAAACCACGCCGTAACCGCATGTCTCTGCCTGATCGAGGCTTGGTGGCTGCGAGCAGGAAACCGGTTTGCCCGCCCCGGTAAGGTCGTAGCTGATTCGGTCCCAGTGCAGGCCGCCATCCACGGTCTTCATCACGTATTGCGTGCCAAGGTAGAGAGAAGTTTTGTCAGCCTGCGAGAAGACCAGCACCGGTGTCCACGGATCCCGGTACTTCCGCTGGTTGATCTCCGTGCCGAAGCCGCCCAGCGGCCAGGGCGAGATGTTCTGACTGAAGGCCGTGCGCTCATCAACACGCGTGGGGCCGCCGTAGGTGTCGGTCACGTAGACGATGTTCTCGTCTTTGGGATCGATAGCGATCCATCCGCTCTCGCTGCCGCCCGGCAGAAACCAGTCGCGCGTGTCCAGGTGCCCGTGGTCCGACCGGCTGTGCACGGCAATCGAGCCCGAATCCTGCTGCGCCCCATAAATGGTGTAAGGGAAGCGATGATCGGTCGTGACGTGATAAAGCTGCGCCGTCGGCTGGTTGTACCAGGTGGACCACGTCTTGCCGCGATCGAGGCTGACGCTGGTGCCCTGGTCGACGCCCAGCACGAGGTGATTCGAATCTTTAGGATCGACCCAGATCTGGTGATAGTCGTCGCCGCCGGGTGCGCCGCGCACGATCTCGATTGTTTTGCCGCCGTCGTTGGTGCGGTAGAGCGCGACGTTGGGCATGTAGAGCACGTCAGAATCGCTTGGATCGATCGCGAGGGAATTGAAATACCAGGCGCGGCTGGTAATCCGCGCATCGCTCGACTCGAGCGTCCAGGAATCGCCGCCGTCGTCGCTCCGATAGAGGCCCGAATGGCAGTCGTGGGCGCCTGGCGCGGAACCTGACTCTGCGTCGCCTCCGCAATTCACGGTCAGATAAACGCGCCGGCCGTCGGCGGAAACCGCGATGCCGCTCCGGTTCCAGCCACCCTCCGGCAGACCGTGGCCCGCAATCTGCGTCCAGTTACCGCCGCCATCCGTTGTCCGATACAGCGCATTCCCCGCCCCTTCCAGCGGCGCATAGGTGCTCCACGGGGGACGATGCGCGTTCCATGTGGTGGCGAAAAGGATTTGCGGCTGCCCAGTCGCCATCGCAACATCGGCGATGCCCACATCAGGTCCCTTGTCGAGCACCCGCGTCCACGTCTCGCCGCTGTCAGTCGATTTGTAAACGCCGCGTTGTTCGCTTGGCCCATACGCGTGGCCGAGCACACCCACATACACCGTGCGTGCGTCGTTCGGATCCACGAGGACCCGGCTGATCTGGCGCGAGTCCTCGAGGCCGATGTGCTTCCACGTAGCGCCGCCATCGTCGGAACGATACATGCCGTCGCCCGAGGCGAGATCGGACCGAATGTCCGATTCGCCCGTGCCTACGTAAATCGTCTTCGGATCGGAAGGTGCAACCGCAAGCGCGCCAATCGAGGCTACCGGCTCGTTGTCGAAGATGGGCGTCCAAACGGTTCCGGCATCCGTGGTCTTCCATACACCGCCATCGACGCCGCCGAAGTAGAAGGTCGCCCCGCCGCCAGGCACGCCGCTCACCGCGACCACGCGGCCCGCGCGAAACGGCCCAACCAGGCGCCATTTCAAGGCGTTGAAGAGCTGGGGCGAAACCTGCTGCGCGGCGACAATGCGCGGTGCACCGGCTACAAGGGTGGCAAGCAACAACGCAGGATACAGATTGCTGAGAGAGCGGGGACGGAGCGTCTTCATCGGTGTTGTCGATTGTGACGGCGATTCGCTTGCCGCGCAAGGGCCACTCCCGCCGTTACAATGGCGGCTGTGTGTGTCCGCCACGAAAGGGAATCGCCTGCGATGATGCTCACCCAGCCTGCAAAGTCCTCAGCCCTTCGAGTTGTTCTCGCTGCCGCAGCCTGCGCAGCGACTCTGCTGCCTGCCCCAGTGCTCCTCGCCCAATCCGCGCCATCCATGCCCGATTTCCATTGGCGCATGATTGGCCCATTTCGCGGTGGCCGCACCCGCGCCGCAGCCGGAGTGCCCGATCAGCCCAACGTCTTTTACATCGGACAGGTCAACGGCGGCGTGTGGAAGTCGACGGATTACGGGCGAACCTGGTTCCCGATCTTCGATCATGAGGACACGCAGTCGATTGGCGCGATCGCCGTCGCGCCTTCCAACGACAACATCGTCTATGTAGCCAGTGGAGAAGGCCTGCACCGGCCGGATCTGTCCGTCGGCGACGGAATCTATCGCAGCGACGATGCAGGCAAGACCTGGACCCATCTGGGACTGCGCGAGGGTCAGCAGATTCCCGCCATCGCCGTCGATCCCGCCAATCCCGATCGGATCTTCGCCGCAGTGCTGGGTCATCCTTACGGTCCGAACGAAGAGCGCGGCATCTTCCGCTCCGAAGACGGCGGTAAATCGTGGAAGAAAGTTCTCTACAAGGATGAGCGTACTGGCGGCTCCGACGTGGTGATCGATCCGAAAGACCCCAACGTGGTCTACGCGTCGATGTGGGAAGACACCCTGGGCCCGTGGGAAGACGGCAATCAGTATTCCGGCACGGGCGGCGGCCTCTTCAAGTCCACCGACGGCGGCAACACCTGGAAGCCACTGAAGAATGGATTGCCCGAGGGCCTGACGCAGATCAATGTGGCCGTGGCGCCGAGCCAGCCGCAGCGTCTGTATGCGACGCTCTCGACGAAAGGCGCAGCCGGCTACGCGAGGCCGACGGGTCTGTACGTGTACCGGTCCGATGACGGCGGCGACAGCTGGGCGAAGATCACCGACGATCCACGGCCGGAGATGAAAATCGGCGGCGGAGATTTGGCAATTCCGGTTGTGGATCCCAGGGATCCCGACACCGTCTATGTCACCAGTATCGTCACCGTCCGCTCCACCGATGGCGGCAAAACCTGGATCAGCCTGCGCGGTGCGCCTGGCGGCGACGACTACCAGAACCTGTGGATCAACCCGCTCAATGCGAACATCCTCCTGCTGGTGAGCGATCAGGGTGCCGTCATCAGCGTCAATCGTGGCGAAAGCTGGGGTTCCTGGTACAACCAGCCCACAGCGCAGCTCTACCATGTGGCGGCCACGAATACCTTCCCCTACCAGGTGTGCGCCGGCCAGCAGGAAAGCGGTTCGGTGTGCATCTCAACGCGCGGCAACGACGGCGAAATCACCTTCCGCGAGTGGCACCCCGCGGGGATCATCGAGTACGGCTACGCCGCGCCTGACCCGCTCCATCCGGAAATCGTCTACGGCGCCGGGCGCACGGAGGTCTCTCGCTACGACAGCGTCACCGGCGAAGTGCAGAACGTGACGCCGCTGCCCGGGCACGACCGCGGCTATCGCGGAGACCGCACGGAGCCGATCCTGTTTTCGCCGGTCGATCCGCACACCATGTATTACGCCGCGAACCATCTGTTTAAAACCACCGATTACGGCCACACATGGCAGACGATCAGTCCGGATCTGAGCCGCGATCACTCCGGCCAGCCCGCATCCTTACCCGCGTTGCCGCAGGCGCAGCAGGATCAGCGCCGCGGCGTGATCTACGCAGTGGCTGCCTCTTATAAAACGACGCAAACCGTCTGGGCCGGTACCGACGATGGCCTGGTGTGGATCACTCGCGACGGCGGCGCGAACTGGACCAACATCACGCCCCCGGGACTCACGCCCTGGAGCAAGATCGCCCAGATTGACGCCTCGCGTTTCGACGACGACACGGCTTATGTCGCCGTTAACCGCATGCGCATCGACGACTGGGCGCCCCACGCCTTCCGTACGCATGATGGTGGCAAGACCTGGCAGTCGATCAGCGCAGGATTGCCCGATGACGCGCCGGTGAACGCCGTCCGCGCCGATCCCGTGCAGAAGGGCCTGCTCTACGCAGCCACCGAGCGCGCCGTTTGGGTGTCGATGGACGACGGTGATCACTGGCTGCCGCTCCAGTACAACTTGCCGCCCACATCCATGCGGGATCTGCTCGTCCACGACGACGATCTTGTCGTCGCCACCCACGGACGGTCCTTCTGGATCCTCGATGATGTCGAGCCTCTCCGGGAACTGGCTGCCGGTCGGCCTCCCATGCTGTTTCATCCCGCCGATGCCTGGCGCGTGCGCCGCAGCAACTACACCGATACGCCAATGCCGCCCGACGAGCCGATGGGCGAAAATCCTCCCGATGGCGCGATCCTCGACTACGATCTGCCCGCGGCTGCGACCGGCCCCGTGACGCTCGATATTCTCGATGCGCAGGGCGCCGTGTTGCGCACATACTCGAGCACCGATCCGGTGTCACCCACCGCCGAGGAGTTGCGCACCAACCTGATTCCTCCCTACTGGCCGAAGATCCATGGGCCCCTGCCCACAAGCGCAGGCATGCACCGCTGGGTGTGGGACCTCCGCATGACGGCACCGGCGTCGCCACAGTACGGGTATCCGATTTCCGCTGTTCCCGGACGCACACCGCTCACCCCGCAGGGCCCGCTCGTCCTGGCTGGTACTTACACCGTCCGGCTGACCGTGGATGGTCACAGCGTGACGCAGCCATTAACCGTGAAGATGGATCCCCGCGTGCACACTTCCTCCGCCGACCTCGAGACCCTGCACACGGCGGAAATGGAGATGTACAAGGTTTTCAACGCGGTCGCAAAGGCCGACCTGACGGCGCACTCCATCCAGGAGCAGATCTCTTCACCGGCCAACGCGGCCGTCGCGACTCAACTCGCTCCCTATACGGCGGCTCTGAAAACGCTGATCGGCGGCAGCGGTCAGGAATCTGCGCAGCACCAGCCCGGTCTCGACGAGCTGACCGGCGAGGCTGGGCCCATCTACGCGCAGTTCGATCAGGCTGACGGGCCCCCCACCGCAGCCCTGTTGGACGCGGCGAAAAAGGCGGAAGCCGAGGCTCACGAGCTGCACCCTGCGTGGGAGGACTTCCAGACGAAACAATTGCCGGCGCTCAACAATCTGCTGCGCAAAGCGGGACGTCCTGCCATCGATCTGAAGCATCAGGCGAGCGATCTTCCGGAAGCAGGAGACGAAGATTAGCCAGCTTGCCCCGATACTGCGACCGCCGGTCCACGACCGTTTCGATCTCGATGGCCGAACCGCGCTCGTCGTGGGAGGAACGTCCGGCATTGGCCGCGCGATTGCGCTGGGCTTGGCCGAGGCCGGCGCCGATGTGGTGGCGACCTCGCGCCGTGCGGCAGAAGTCGCTGCCGTCGCTACTGAAATTCGCTCCCGCGGACGACATTCCCTCGAGATCTGCTCCGACGTGACAGACCGCAGTACGCTGGAGAGCCTGCATGAACAGGTCATTGCAGCTTTCGGAAAAGTCGACATCCTGGTGAACGCCGCTGGCATAACGGCGCGCGTTCCCACGCTGGAGTGCCCCGAAGATGTGTGGCACACGGTGATCGAGACCAACCTGACCGGCACCCTGCACGCCTGCCAGATCGTGGCGCCCCGCATGGCGCGCCAGGGCTGGGGTCGCGTCATCAACATCGCATCACTCGCCACCTTCGTCGCCTTCTGCGAAGTCGCCGGCTACGGAGCCAGCAAGGCCGGTGTGGGCGCGCTGACCAAATCACTCGCGGTGGAGTTGGCGCGCCACGGCGTTTGCGTCAACGCCATCGCGCCCGGGTTCTTCCCAACCGCGTTGAATGAGGAACTCCTGAACCAGACCCCGCGAGGCCGCGAAGCGCTGCTGCGGACGCCCATGGGCCGCTTCGGACATCTGGAAGAGCTGGCTGGCACCGCGGTTTTTCTTGCGTCAGAGAGCGCGTCGTTCCTCACCGGCCAGGTGATCGCCGTCGACGGCGGCTATCTCGCCAGCGGCGTGAATCAATAGCCCGCCCCCGGAGCGGTACGCTTGTGTGCCTCGCTGCGCGACAATGGTGGCTTTACAGATGATCACGATGCGCTCCCCGATGATTCGCTGGCGAGTCCTGCTGCTGGCCGTGCTGGTCGCGACGTCGTCCCTGCGCGCGGAAGACGGCTCACAGGCCTGGCTCCGCTACGCGCCGCCTCTGCGCGATGGTATTCCCATGAGCTACGCCGCAATGCCGGCGGCGTTGGTCACCCTCGATCACTCGCAGCTGTCCGCCAGCGCCCAGGACGAACTGCTCCGCGGAGTGCGCGCGATGCTGGGACGCACGCTGCGCGTGGATGCGTCCGCGGCTGGCAAAGATGCGTGGGTCCTGGGAACCGTCGCGGAACTCCGCACAAACCTCCCCGACTTCCACCCTCCTGACCTCAAGCCGGAAGGGTTCGCGATAACGGTCCTCCGCGCCCACGGCCACATCGACTGGGTCGTGGCCGGCGCAGACTCGCGCGGCATTCTCTACGGCGCGTTTCATGTCCTTGCAGGCATCGCTCGCGGCGAAAGTTTTGCATCCATGCAGGACACGTCGTCGCCCGCCGCTCCCATTCGCTGGGTCGATCAGTGGGACAACCTGAATGGCTCGATCGAGCGCGGGTACGCCGGACGATCGATCTTCTTTGACGATGGCCATGTGCGCAGCGATCTGAGCCGCGCCGGCGACTACGCGCGGCTGTTGGCCTCCGTGGGCATCAACGGATGCACGATCAACAATGTCAACGCCGACCCGCGAATCCTCACCCCCGCAATGATCCCCGAAGTTGCGCGCATTGCGAATGCATTTCGCCCATGGGGCGTGCGGCTCGCGCTGTCCGTGCCCATCAGCGCCCCCAAAGACGTCGGTGGCATGGACACGTTCGATCCCGGCGATCCGCAGGTGGCTGCCTGGTGGCGCGCCAAAGTCGACGCAATCTATGCGGCCATTCCCGACTTCGCCGGTTTCGTCGTCAAAGCCGACTCCGAAGGCCAGCCGGGCCCTTCCAAATATGGACGCAGTCCTGCCGATGCCGCGAACATGCTCGCCGCCGCTCTAAAACCGAAAGGCGGCATCGTCATGTACCGCGCCTTCGTCTATAACCACCATCTCGACTGGCACGATCCAAAGGCCGACCGCGCGCGCGCCGCCTTCGACATCTTTCATCCGCTGGACGGACAATTTGCCGACAACGTCGTTGTGCAGATCAAGAACGGCCCCATCGATTTCCAGGTCCGCGAACCGGTCTCGCCGCTCTTCGCCGGGCTCCGCGAAACCAACGACGCCGTCGAGCTCCAAATCACGCAGGAATACACCGGCCAGCAGCGGCATCTGGTCTTTTTGCCCACGATGTGGAAGAGCTATCTCGACTTCGATCTGCGCGTCGAGGATCGGGCGACGCCGCTCAAAAAAGTTGTCGAAGGAACGACGTTTCACCGGCCTCTGGGCGGATTTGTCGGCGTAGCCAATGTGGGACTCGACACGAATTGGCTGGCACATCCGCTGGCCATGGCCAACCTCTATGGCTTCGGACGCCTGGCATGGGATCCCAGCATCTCAGCGGCCGCCATCGCAAGCGACTGGACGCGGTTGACCTTCAGCGACGACCAAAAAGTCGTCACAACGGTTACAAACATGCTGCTTCGCTCCTGGCACGTCTATGAGGAGTACACCGGCCCTCTCGGCCTGCAGACGCTGACCAACATCCTTGGCCCGCATTACGGCCCCGCACCGCAATCGCAGGAAGAAAACGGCTGGGGACAGTGGATCCGCGCGGAGAAGGACGGGGTGGGGATGGACCGAACGGTCGCGACTGGAACAGGATTCATCGGCCAGTATCCGCCGGAAGCGGCGCGAGCCTATGACTCCCTGGCGTCCTGCCCCGATGATCTTCTGCTCTTCATGCATCATGTTCCCTGGACGTACAAACTGCACACCGGAAAGACTGTGATCCAGACCATCTACGACGATCACTATGCAGGAGCCGCGAGCGCAGCGGATCTCGTGACCCAGTGGAAGACGCTGAACGGCCTGATCGACGAGGAGCGCTACGCGAAGACGCTCGCCCTCCTCGAATACCAGGCCGGGCACGCAGTCGTTTGGCGGGATGCGATCGACCGCTGGATTGAGCGAGTGTCGGGCATCCCGGATGCCGAGCGCCGAATCGATCATGATCCGCATCGCGTCACCGCCGCGCAGATGCAGCTCGATGGCTATACGCCGGTCGAGGTAACGCCATGGGAGACAGCAAGCGGCGGCAAAGCCTATCTGTGCAGAGATCGTCCGCAGTGCACAGCCGCGGCCACGTTTCGTGGAACTGCGGGGTGGTATGACATTGGGGTGCAGTACTTCGATTACCTGCATGGCGCTTCAAAGTTCCAACTGTTGCTCAACCAGCAGCCGATCGCCTCGTGGACGGCGGACAACACGCTGCCCGGCGACTCGCCCAACGGCGACACCTCCACCCGCTACACGCAGCGCGGCGTTCCACTGCAACCGGGTGATGTGCTGACGGTAGAGGGCCATCCGGACAACGGAGAGCCTGCGCCCATCGACTATATGGAAATCACCCTCGAAGTCGCGCACGAAGGATCGACGAAGCCATGAAGATTCGCAGCGCAACCGTGAACGTCTGTTCTCCGGGCCGCAATTTCGTCACCCTCAAAGTCGAAACCAACGAAGGCACTTATGGCCTCGGCGACGGTACGCTCAACGGGCGCGAGCTGGCAGTCGCGAGCTACCTCACCGAGCACGTCATCCCCTGCCTCATCGGCCGCGATCCGTTTCAAACCGAAGACATCTGGCAGTACCTTTATCGGGGCGCGTACTGGCGTCGCGGGCCGGTGACCATGTCGGCGATCGCCGCTGTGGATATGGCCCTGTGGGACATCAAGGGCAAGGCCCTGCAAACGCCGGTCTACAACCTGCTCGGCGGGCGCAGCCGCGATGGCGTGCTCGTCTACTGTCACGCCCACGGCAACGAAATCGACGAAGCGCTCGACGACGTAGCGAAGCACCGCGAACTCGGTTACCGCGCCATCCGCGTCCAGAGCGGGATTCCCGGTCTCGACGCCACCTACGGCGTGCCCAAAGGCGCACAGCCCTACGAGCCGGCAGAGCGGGGACTGCCCAGCGAGACCCGCTGGTCGACAGAAAAATATCTCAACCACGTGCCCAAGCTCTTTGCGCGCGTGCGTGAGCGCTTCGGCGACGATCTCCACCTCCTGCACGACTGCCATCACCGTCTCACTCCGATCGAGGCGGCGCGGCTGGGCAAAGAACTGGAGCCCTTCCACCTGTTCTGGCTGGAGGATCCGACCCCTGCTGAGTTTCAGGAGGGATTCCGGGTGATCCGCGAACACACGACGACCCCCCTTGCGACAGGCGAGGTGCTCAACTCCGTCTGGGACGTGCACGAACTGATCCGCAACCAGTGGATCGACTACGCGCGGCTGACGCTCACCCATGCGGGCGGATTCACCGCACTCAGGAAGCTTGCGGATTTCGCGGAGCTCTACCACGTGAAGACCGGCTGTCACGGACCGACGGATCTGTCTCCGGTCTGTATGGCTGCGGCTCTTCATTTCGACCTCGCCATCCACAACTTCGGCATCCAGGAGCACATGCC
>DATJTG010000267.1:0-17768 GCA_035503555.1 Acidobacteriaceae bacterium
ACAACGTGTTTCCGCCGGCGACGTACAAGCCGGTCGCCGCGCCGCCTCCGCCCTCGCCGCAGGAGCTTGCGCACCAGGCGATCGTGAGCACGCCGGATCCCACCAAGCTGGCGCTGAGCGACCAGGAGTACATCCTGGCCAACGGCAACCAGGAAGATCAGGACAAGGTGTGGTCGGCCTTGAAGGGCCAGACGACGCAGATTCCGGGTGTGGTGATCCAGGCCACGGCGGATTCGGTGCAGCTGGCTGTCTCCGACGATGCGAAGCAGTCGCAGAAGGCTGATTTCACCGTCAACATGAAGGAGCCGCTGAAGGATGTTCCGGCGGTGGGCTCGACCGTGACGCTGATCGGCACGTTCGATTCCTACACGCAGAATCCTCCCATGATCATCATGAAGGATGGAGCGGCGAAGCCGGCGGAGAAGAAGACGCCGGTGCACCGGCGCCGCGCCAGCGGACGCTAGACCGCGTTAGCTGTAAACGGAAAAGGCAGCCTCCGCGGAGGCTGCCTTTTTCATTTTGTCGCAGTGATACAGTGAAATTGCGATGAGAAAAGCGACCCCCATTTTCTTCATAGCGGCTTTTGTATTTGCGTGCGGCAGTATTTTGGCGCAAGACACGAGCGGCGGTTTGACGCAGGATGCGGCGCCGGTCCAGAACGGCTACCAGGCGGCGGGGAACCATCCGCAGCGCGTGCATTATTTCTCTCTCGAGCACCGCACCCGGGAGGAGATGTCTCAAGAAGACCGCGACCTGCTGCAATCGCATGGGCGGGGAATCTCGATTGGCGCGGCGATCTACGGCTACGATCTCACGCAAGGGAACTGGACGATCGACCAGGCCGTCTGCCCGGCTTTTCCCGATACGCTGATGGTGCATTACATCGCCAAGTACGGCGACGGGACGGAGTCGCTTTTTACGGCGCTGGTTCCAAGGGGAAGAGGGCGGGTGCGGGTAGTGGCGGCGCTGCACCGGAATGCGGCGAACTATTTGCCGGCGGTGAAGGATCCGCGAAATTTTGCGCTGTTCAACGGGCTGGTTCCGGCCGAGATTGCAAAGCGGGATGCGGGAGCGGACGGGCAGTGGCTGACCCTTGGGGTGTGCTACGCGGAGATGGTGGGGGCGAGGCCGAATGTGCCGGACGATCCGGGCCTGGATGTGGCCATGCTTCGCGCACCGGTGGCGACGTTCCGCGTGGATGCGGCGGCGAAGACGAGGCAGGTGCAATTTCCGGATCGCGAGGGGCAGCACGTATTCACGATCTGGACAATCGCGCTCAACCGGTCAGGTCGCGTGACCGGCGCGATGGATGAAGACTATGCGACCTACGTGGCCCGCATCGTGAAGATGCAGGAGCCGGCGGGTGCGGCGGCGCCGAACGCGGCGGAGCCGGCGGGAAAGATCGTCAATCCGACCGAACAGCCGAAGATTATCGGCCCGACGGAGCAGCCGAAGATCAAGATCACGAATCCGCCGGAAACTCCGCAGTTCTGAATTCTCCGACGGAGGCAAGTCGTTGCCATGAACAGATTTACTACTTCGCCGGCGGATTTTCGGCGACGCGAGGAGAATCTGACGCACAACCAATGCGCGTGGATTATTATTCTCGGCATCTTACACCCGTAGATATGAAGGTTGTTCTTCACTCAATCGTGCTTAGCGCTTAGCAGCCTTGGTTTCGGGGCGGATGCGGATCCGAACCAGATATCTCAGGGGAATAACCGAGGGGTCATGCCAGATTTTACAGATGAACCCGCTCCTGGAGTCGATGCCAACGTCGAGTCCAGCGAGACTGAGCTTCCCGATGAGCAGAACGATGAGGAATTCGGCGCGCCCACCGATCGGGGAGTTTGTCCGGTAGTCGGAATCGGCGCGTCGGCGGGAGGGCTGGATGCCTTCACGCAGATGCTGAAACATCTGCCGGCGAATACCGGAATGGCTTACGTGCTGATTCCTCACCTGGACCCTCACCACGAGAGCATGCTGGTGGGTCTGCTTGCGCAGCATACGTCGATGCCGGTGACCCAGGCGATGCAGGGGACGAAGGTCGAGCCCGATCGCGTTTACATCATTCCACCCAATACGCAGATGGCGATTCGACATGGAGTGCTGGAGCTGACTCCGCGGAACGAGGACCGCGCGCGGAATCTGCCCATCGACTTTTTCCTGTCCTCGCTGGCACGGGAGCGGTCGAGCCGCTCGATCGGCATCATTCTTTCCGGAGCGGCATCGGATGGAACGCTGGGGTTGGAGGCAATCAAGGGCGCCGGCGGAATTACTTTTGCTCAGGATGACACGGCAAGGTTCGACGGGATGCCGCGCAGCGCGATTGCCACGGGCGTGGTCGATTTTGTGCTGCCGCCCGAGGGTATCGCACGCGAACTGGCGAGCATTGCCGAGCACTCCTACTTCGGGCTGCGCATCGCCGGTCCCATGGTCGAGGACGGTCCGACGCTGGAAAAGATACTTTCTCTGCTGCAGTCGCGCACCGGGGTGAACTTCACGCACTACAAGAAGCCGACGGTTCGGCGGCGGCTGGCGCGGCGGATGGCGCTGAATCATCTGGAGAAGCAGGCCGCGTACCTGAAGCTTCTGGAAGAGAGGCCGGCGGAAGTCGATGCGTTGTTCGACGACCTGCTGATCACGGTGACGGACTTTTTTCGCGATGCGGACACATTCGCGGCGCTTACCGAAAAGGCGTTTCCGGCAATGCTGAAGGACCGGAGCGGGGAGGATCCGATTCGGGTCTGGGTGCCTGGCTGTTCGACGGGCAAAGAGGTGTACTCGCTGGCGATTGCGCTGACGGAATACTTCGAGGCCACGCAAAAGACTTATCCGATCCAGATATTCGGGACCGATGTCAGCGAACAATCGATCCAGACCGCCCGGATCGGGAAGTATCCGGAGAGCATCTCGGTTTCGGTGTCGCCGCTGCGGCTGAAGAGATTTTTCCTCAAGGTGGAGGGAGGCTACCAGATCACGCGGGCGATCCGCGATGTGTGCATCTTTTCACGCCAGGACATCACGAAGGATCCTCCTCTCTCGAAGATGGATCTGATCAGCTGCCGGAATCTGCTGATTTACCTGGGGTCGATTCTGCAGCGGCGGGTGCTGTCGATTTTCGTTTACGCGCTGCAGCCGACGGGCTGCCTATTGCTGGGAAATTCCGAGAGCCTGGGCGGGTTGGCGGATTATTTTATGGTGCTGGACGGGAAACACAAAATCTACCGGCGCAATCCGGAGCTGGGAAGCCCGCCTTTCGAGCTTCCTCTGCGCCTGACGTCTGCGGAGTATGCGGGACAGGCGACGGTGGCGAAGGTTGACGATGCGACTCTGCTTGACCGGCAGGCCGACCGGATGCTTCTGGACGAGTATGCTCCGGCCGGCTTCCTCATCAATGAGCGGTACGACGTAGTTAAATTTCGCGGCGACGTGGGGCCCTATCTCTCTCCGCCGCCGGGCGATCCGGAGCTCGATATCTTCAAGCTGGTTCGCGAAGATGTGGCTCTGATCCTGCGGTCCATGCTGGAGGAGGCAAGACGCACGAAGTCGATGGTGCGCCGGGACAAGATTCAGGTTCATCGCAACGACGGTTTTCGGGAGATCAGCCTGGTGTTGCGGCCGCTTGCGGGCCTGGCGGGAGAGCGGCACTACCTGGTGCTGCTGGAGGAAACATCCCAACAGGGGCGGGCGGCGAATGCAAATTCTTCCGGGGGAACCGGCGGGGAGGAGCACCAGGAGAAGCTGGCGCTCGAACTCTCGGCGACGCGCGCTTACATGCAGCGGCTGATCGAGGAATTGCGCAGCGCGAATGAGGAAGCGCAATCGAGCAACGAAGAGCTGCAGAGCACGAATGAAGAGCTGCAGACGGCGAAGGAAGAGTTGCAGTCGTCGAATGAAGAACTGACTACGACGAATGAGGAGATGCAGAGCCGCAACAGCGAGCTGAGCCAGCTGAACAACGACCTGGTGAACATCCTCAGCAGCATGAACATGCCCATTGTGATGCTGACCAACGATCTGCGCATCCGGCGGTTCACGCCGATCGCCGAAGAGGTCCTGAATGTTATTCCGACGGATATCGGCCGTCCAATTTCGGATTTGAAGCCGCGCATCGATGTTCCCGATCTGGAGGACCTGTTGTTCCGGGTGATCCGAACCGGGGAGCCGCTGGAGCGCGATGTCGAGCACCAGAACGGACGCTGGTACTCGCTGCGCATCCAGCCGTATCGCACATCGGTGGGCCGGGTGGACGGCGCGGTGCTGCACCTGATGGATATCGATCAGCTGAAGCTGGCAATGAAAGAAGTGAGGCACGGGCGGAATTACGCGGAGGCGATCATCGAGACGATCCGCGAGCCGTTGCTGGTGCTCGACCAGAGCCTGTGTATCCAGACTGCGAACCCCGCGTTCTTCGACATTTTTAAGACCAGCAGCGAAGCGACGATCGGCCGCTCGTTTTACGAGCTCGACCGCGGACAGTGGCATTTACCCATCGTGTCCAGCCTTCTGGGGAGCTTGTCCCAGGAGGGGAACGGTGTGATCCAGGAGATCGAGCTGGAACACGAGTTCGCGCGCATTGGATGGAAAACCTTTCAGCTCAACGCGCGATATCTGCGGCGAAGCCAGGAGAGCAATCTGATCCTGCTGGTGATTGAAGATATCAGCGATCGCAAGAAGGCGGCCGAGGCCAAGTATCGCCGTCTGTTTGAGACCGCTAAGGACGGCATTCTGATTATCAATGGCGAGAGCGGCGAAATCACCGACGTCAATCCGTTTTTGAGCGAACTGCTTGGTTTGGGGCGGGCAGAACTGGTTGGCAAGCGATTCTGGGAGATTGACCCGTTTCGGCATTTGCCCAGCGCCGAACAGGTGCTTGACCGGCTGCAGAAAGAGCCGTTGCTGCGCTTTCCCGACTTTTCGATCAGGGGGCCGCGAAACCAGGAGATCGTGGTTGAGGTGGTGGCGAACCGCTACGAAGAAGGGCCGAAGCATGTGGCGCAATTCAATATTCGCGATATCACCGAGCGGAAGCAGTTCGACCAGCATTTCCAGGAGACGGCGCGACTGGAAACCCTGGGCATTCTGGCGGGCGGGATTGCGCACGACTTCAACAACCTGCTGGCGGGGATACTGGGGAATGCGGGACTGGCGCTGAGCGACGCGCCCGCCGGCACGCCGTACGAGAGCGCGCTTCGCGACGTGGTGCATGCCAGCCAGCGCGCCGCGGAGCTGACGCGGCAGATGCTGGCTTACGCGGGCAAGGGGCGGCTGAATGTGCGCGCGCTGGACTTCTCGGTTCTGGTGCGGGAGATCAGCGACCTGATGCAAAGTTCGATTTCCAAGTCTGTGGAGCTGAAGCTGGATCTGGCCAAGGACCTGCCCGCAATCGAAGCCGATTCCGGACAGATGCAGCAAGTGGTGATGAACCTGGTGATCAATGGGGCGGAGTCCATCGGCGAACGCAGGAAGGGCGAGGTGTGCGTGATTACGCGGGAAGAAGTCCTGAGCGCCGAGAATCTGCGCACGATCTATGGAACGGCGGACATCAAACCAGGTTCCTTTGTCGTGCTTGAGGTGACCGACAACGGCTGCGGCATGGACGAAGCTATCCGGCAGCGCATTTTCGATCCATTCTTCACGACCAAGTTTACGGGCCGGGGGCTGGGGCTTGCGGCGGTGCAGGGAATCGTTCGCGGGCATCACGGGGCCATCAGCGTGAGCAGCGCGCCACGCGAGGGCTCGACCTTCCTGGTTGCGCTGCCGGCAGCGCATGAACGCAGAACTAGCCCGCGGGAGCCGACGCAGCCGCTGGACCTGAGAGGGTCCGGGCTGGTGCTGGTGGTGGACGATGAGCCGATCGTACTGACCACGACACGCGCCATCCTGGAACGCCATGGATACCAGGTGTTAACCGCGGCCAACGGAGAGCTGGCGGTCGATGCGGTTCGCGAGAACCGCGACAAGCTGGCGCTGGTGATCCTGGATTTGACGATGCCGGTGATGGGCGGCGAAGAGGCGCTCGGCCGCATCAAGCAAATCGCTCCGCAGCTTCCGGTGATTCTGTCCAGCGGCTATGACGCCGCGGAAGCTGTCCGTCAGTTCGGTGAGAACTCGCTGGCGGGATTCATCCACAAGCCATCGACTGTGGTCAAGCTGCTGGAGGCGGTGCAACGGGCTTTGCATCCACCGGCCTGATTACGGCCGGAGGGGTTGCAGAGTGCGCATCAAGCGCTGTATTTGTGAACTGGGAGTCGCGAGATGCCGCTCACGCTGTCCTGGGAACAGATTGCTCTTCGCCTGGCCTGCGCATTTCTGGCGGGATGTTTTATCGGCGCCAACCGCGATGAGAAAGGGCGGGTTGCGGGGATGCGCACCAACGTGCTGGTGTGCCTGGCCGCGTGCCTGGCGATGCTGCAGGCGAATCTGCTGATGAACACGACGGGGAAGGCGAGCGACTCCTTCGTGGTGCTGGACCTGATGCGCATGCCGCTGGGCATCCTGACCGGCATCGGATTTATCGGCGCGGGCGCGATTCTTCGCCGCGGCGAGATGGTGATGGGAGTGACAACCGCGGCCACGATATGGCTGGTGACGGTACTGGGCCTGTGCTTCGGGGGCGGGCAGATATGGCTGGGGTCGGTCGGGACGATTCTTGCGCTCGTGACTCTGAGCGGGCTGAAGTGGTTCGAACATCGGATGAATCAGCAGCACCGGGGCAAGCTGACGGTCAGGCTGAACGAAGATATTTTCGCGGAGGATGCGCTGCGTGCGCGCCTCGAGAGCGCGGCGCTTCATATCCATTCGTGGTCGGTGTCGACCTCGCCGGCGGCGAACGAGAAGATTGTCGAGTGCGACCTGCACTGGCGCCGGCGATCGGGTGATCCGTTCACACCGGCGCCGGTTCGCGCGCTCGAGAGGTCGGCGGGGGTCATTCATCTGAGCTGGCAAGGCTGACTGGGCCGGCAAGGACTAATTGACTGATGCGGGCGCGGTGGCGGCGACGAGGCAGCATTCGTGCGCGATCTCGAGTCCCTCTTCGACCGGGATGACCCAGGCCTGCAGCTTCGAATCCAGGGTGGAGAGCCTGCCTTCGATGTCAATCAGCATCTGACTGGCTTGGGGATCGATCTCCAGACCGCACCAGCGAAAGGCTTCGCAGATGCGGTCACGAATCAGCAGCGTGTTCTCCGCGATACCCCCACCAAAAATGATGGCGTCGGCGCCGCCGAGGGCGGCGAGATAGGCTCCGATGGCTTTGACTACGCGATAGGAGAACATATCCATGGCCAGCTTTACGCGCGGGCTGGTGTCGTAGTGCTGCATGAGCACGCGGGTGTCGAGGGACTCGCCGGAGACGCCGAGCAGCCCGGACTTTTTGTTGAGCAGGGTCATCACGTCGTCGAGCTGCAGATGTTCCTCACGCACGAGGAGGGGCAGAAGTGACGGATCGACATCTCCGGAGCGCGTGCCCATCATGAGCCCCTCGAGCGGGGTGAGGCCCATGGTGTTGTCAACGGATTTGCCGTTGCGGATGGCGGAGACCGAACAGCCGCTTTCAAGATGCATGGTTACGAGATTGCATGTTTCCATCGGCTTTCCGGCGAGGTTCGCGTAGCGCTCGAGCATGTAGCGATGCGAGATGCCGTGAAAGCCGTAGCGGCGGATGTGATGCTTCTCGGCGAGCTCGAGCGGAATTGCGTAGTGCGAGGCATGATCGGGAATGGTGCGATGGAAGGCGGTGTCGAAGACGCCGTAGACGGGTATGCCGGGCAGATGTTTTCGGATCGGATCGAGAACTTCAATGGAGCTTTTGTTGTGGAGGGGAGCGAGTCGCTCGAGATCTTTGATCTGCTGTTCGACGTGCGCGTCGATCTGCGCGGGGACGGTCAGATGAAGACCACCGTGCACCACCCTGATGCCCGCGCATTCGATCTCATCGAGGCGGGGGATGTCTTCGTGGAGCTCCGGCAGCCAGCGGAAGAAGCTTTCCGCGGCCTGGGCATAATCGGAAGCCGCGACAGGCTCAGCGGCGACGATTTTCCTGCCCTGATACTTCGAGAGCTTTGGATCTTTCCCGATGCCCTCGATGATGACGCTGACCAGCTTGGTCCCCTCGTAGGCATGCTGCTGGTGCGGTTCGCAGACGATGAGTTCGGCCTTGAGCGAGTTGCCGCCGGGATTGAAAACCAGAATGTTCATTTCGCTCACCCACTCTGGAGGAGATGCCGGCGCGGGGCGCGCGGATGTCGCGCCTCTTTCAGCCATCGCCGGTCGAGCGGGTCCCGGTGCTTGCGGCGTAACGCTTTAGCTGCGATGATTTCTTCGAATTCGAAAGGGACACGGATGCGGAAGCTGCTGCTGCTGTTGACCGCCATCGCCTTTGGCTCGACTTCTCTGATTGCTCAAAAACCCGCGTGGGCTCCGGCTCCCGGCCATCTCACGCTGCCGGTGTGGCCGCATGCGGCTCCGGGCGCGGCGGCCAATCCGGGGCCGGAGATCGACACCACGACGGCGAAGGACCGCCTGGTTGGGGGGAAGCCGGTGATCCGGCTGGGAAATGTCTCACAGCCGACGCTCACCGTCTATGCGCCGAAGGGGAAGAACAGCGGCGCTGCGGTGGTGGTGTTTCCGGGAGGAAGTTACCAGATTCTGGCCATCGACCTCGAGGGAACGGAGGTGTGCGACTGGCTCAACTCGGCCGGTATCACCTGCGTTCTGCTCAAGTACCGGGTGCCGAATTCCGGACCTTATCCCAAGTCAGAGGCGGCGCTGCAGGATGCGCAGCGCTCGATGGGCATTGTGCGGGAGCATGCGGCGGAGTGGCACATCGATCCGCATCGCGTGGGGGTGCTGGGTTTCTCCGCGGGCGGACATCTGGCCGCGGCGCTGAGCACGCATTTCCAGACGCGAATCTATGAGCCGATCGACGCGGCGGATCAGCTGAGCTGCCGTCCGGATTTCGCGATCATCCTCTATCCCGGCTATCTTGCGCTGGCGGAGAAGAACTTCGAGCTGAACCCGGATATCCATGTGACCAGCGATACGCCGCCTACATTTCTGGTGCAGGCCGAAGACGATCCGGTGCACGTCGAGAACGCGGTGGTGTACTTCATGGCGCTGAAAAACGCCAAGGTGCCGGCCGAGCTGCACATCTATGCGCAAGGACGGCACGGCTACGGGCTTCGCCGCACCGCGCTGCCGGTTACGACTTGGCCCAGGAGCGCGGAGATATGGCTGCATACGATTGGCGTGCTGGCGGGAGATGCACAGTAGGCGGTGTTTGGCCGCGATCGATCTCAGGAGGGTTCGGTGGAAAGACGTAAATTTGTAACTTCCTCTCTGGCGGCCGCCGCGGCGCTGGGCGTGGCTGGAGCAGCTTTGCCGCAGGCGGACGCGGCGGGGCCGGCGGCGCGCGAATACTACGAGCTGCGCAAATACCACATGGTGGCCGGGCCGCAGACCAAGCAGGCTGAAGACTACGTGGCGAATGCGCTGATACCGGCGCTGAACCGGCTCGGGCTGGGCCCGGTGGGCGCTTTCTATCTGACCTTCGGACCGGAGACGCCGACGCTCTACCTGCTGATTCCGGGCGGCAGTGTCGAAGCGCTGGTGACGGCGGAGCTGAGGCTGGCGGAGGACGCGGTCTTCATGAAGGCGGCGGAGCCGTTCTGGAATGCTCCGGCGACGCAGCCGGCATTTGTGCGCGTGGAGAGCGCGCTGATGATCGCCTTTGCGGGATGGCCGAAGCTAACGCCACCGGCCGCGGCGGCGCGACAGGGGAAGCGGATCTTTCAGTTGCGCACCTACGAGAGCGCGACGAACCAGGACCACGTGCGCAAGGTGGAGATGTTTCATCACGGGGAGTTCGAGATCTTCGCGCGCTCGGGCTGCGAAGCGATCTTTTACGCCGACACGCTGATCGGACCGCGATTGCCCAACCTCACTTACATGCTGACCTTTTCCGACATGGCCGACCTTGACGCGAAGTGGAAGAGGTTCAGCTCCGATCCTGACTGGATGAAATTGAAGGCTTCGCCGAGGTATGCGTTCGAGCAGATTGTAAGTAACATCTCAAATCTGATCCTGACTCCGACGGCATTCTCCCAGATCTGAAGCCCCTCCCGCTGCGAAGCAGGGAGAGACGTCTGCCGTCTGCTTGCCGGGCGCGGGCGACTGCGCGCCTCAAAAGCGGCGTGGACGCTTCGGTCCATGCGGCTCTCCCGGCTTTGGTTCAACTGCGGTTCGTCGTCCCCGCCCACCTCCCGGCCTTCTATATGTGCCGGTCTGAGTAACGAATGGCGGTGGATTTGATGAGAGGTGAGGGTTATCCAGTTATATCGAAAGCGGTAACACGGGTAACCAATAAATTCCTCCTAAAGTAACGAAAAATTATGTAACAAAAGTTTTTTCTGTGTTACTTTTGGACAGTTCTTCCCCCAGAACTTTCAGTTTTGTGCAGTGCTGACGATAAGTGTGTCATCGTGGCACACATTTTTACTGCGGACTTTTCGGGCGGCATGAGGGATTGGAAAGATGATCCTCACCGCGCGGTTTTTGCCTTGGAGCAGATTCGGAGACGGCGCATCGGTGCGCCCGTGATCCGGACGATATCCAAGAATCTTTCCTTGGGATCATACAAATGAGCTGTGCTTGGTCGAGAGCCCTTGAGGTTCCGGAGTCTTTCCGGGGCGGTGCTCCACGTGTGTGCGCGATGGGCCGTGATGGCGGCGGTGAGGCGAGAGGCCGGAAGCCGCGAGGCCGCAACCGGGAAATCAACGACGCGGGCTGGTTGATGTGCGGCCGCTGGCTGGGGCTGGCGGCGCTGCTGTGCGCGGTTGTTGCCGGCGCTACGACGGGGCAGGCGCAGAGCCTGAGCGCCTTCGGCACGATTGCGACCGGTTCTTCGTCTGCGCAGACGGTGACGGTGGCCGCGCAGGCTGCGGGAACGGTAAGCGCGGTGGAGGTTCTGACGCTGGGGCAGCCGAACCTCGACTATACGGCCTCGGGCGCGAACAGCTGCGCGGGCGCGAACCTGATGGTCAACAGCACCTGCCAGCTCACGGTCAGCTTCTCTCCTTTGTATCCCGGGGTGCGCAACGGGGCGGTGGTGCTGCTGGACTCGAGCAATAACGTGCTGGGCACGCAATACCTGACCGGAACCGGGCAGGGCGCGCTGGGCGTGATGGTGCCAGGCACCATGCAAACCGCGGTGGGCAGCGGCGACTGGACATCGGTCAACGACGGCGATTCGGCGCTTGAGGGCGATCTCGATCTTCCCGCCGGCGTGGTGGTGGACGGCATCGGAGACATTTTCATTGCCGATTCGGCTCACAACCGGATACGCGAGGTGTATGCCTCGGGACCGAACAAGGGCTTGATCGAGACCATCTGCAACACCACCGGCCAGCCGGACTATACCGGGGACGGCGGAGCGGCGATCAACGCCACCATCAGCAATCCGCAGAGCATCGCCATTGACGGCGCGGGCAACCTCTACATCGCGGACACGGGCAACAATGCGATCCGCAGGATCGATGCGTTTACGGGCATCATCACGTCGGTGGTGAATCATCCGCTGAGCGGAGCAGAGACGACGACGGCCGGATTCAGCGGCGATGGAGGGCTGGCGACGGCGGCTCTGCTCGATACTCCGTACGGCGTGACGGTCAACGCGGCGGGCGACCTCTTTATTGCCGACACCAAGAACCAGCGGATACGCGAAGTGACGTATCCGGCGGGGACGATCACGACCATTGCCGGCACCGGTGCGACCTCGGCGCCCGGCATGGGGGAGTACTCCGGTGATGGCGGCCCGGCCATCGCTGCCGATCTGAATCTTCCTTTTGCCGTGGCCTTCGACGGGGCGGGCAACATGTATATTCCCGACTCCGGGAACAACCGCATTCGCGTGGTCTTTATGACCGGCGCGCTTGCCGGCACCATCAATACCTTTGCCGGCGATGGGAATGCGACCTTTGGCGGGGACGGAGATGCGGCCACCAGCGCCAGCTTTTACGCCCCTTCGGGGCTGGTGTTCGACGTGGCCGGCAACCTGTATGTGGCCGATACGCAGAACAACCGGGTGCGCAAGATCAGCGCGAGCACGGGCCTGATCAGCACCATCGCCGGGAACGGGAGCGGCAAGTATGTGGGCGACGGCGGCAGCGCGACGGCGGCCGGCCTTTATGGTCCGCAGGGCCTGTTTCTCGATGGACTGGGGAATCTCTACATTGCCGACTTCTTCGACCACCGCATACGCGAGATCCAGAGCCGGCTGGCCATCCTGACCTTCACGCCGGCGATCCGCGTGGACCAGACGACGCCGCCGCAGACGCAGCCGATCGAGAACGACGGCAACGCGGGGCTGACCTTCGCCACCATCGCTCCGGATGCGAACGCGGCGGTCGATGCGAGCACGACGACGTGCTCGACCTCGACGGTGCTGGGCATCAACGCCGAGTGCAATGTGGGCGCCGAATTTGCGCCCACGCAGGTTGGCGATCCGGTGACCGGCAACATCAACCTGACGGGAAATCCTGCGAATTCTCCGCTGGATATCGAAGTGGTCGATCAGTCGCTGACGCTTACTTCGACCACGACAACGCTGAGCGCGACGCCGAATCCGGCGCTGTTCGGGACGCAGGTGGTGTTGAGCGCCACGGTTTCGACGGGGACCGGGACGCTCTCCGGCCATGTGACGTTCATGGACGGGAGCACGGCGCTGGGGTCGGCGAACCTGTCGTCCTCAGGAACGACGGGCACGGCGACCTTTACGACCTCGTCGCTGACGGTGGGCGCTCACCAGATCACGGCGGTGTATGCGGGCGACGGCGTTCATGGGACCAGCACGTCGGCTGCGGTCACCGAGACCATCCAGGAAGCGACGACGGTGGTGGTGACGTCGAGCGAGAATCCGTCGATTTCCGGCGACTCGGTCACCTTCACGGCTACCGTGTCGGCGACTTCGGGCGGGGCGGCGCCCACCGGCACCGTGGTGTTCAAAGACGGAGCCACGGTTCTGGGCAGCGCGCCGCTCAGCGGTTCGAACGCGGCCTTCACAACCGCGGCGCTGTCGCCGGGCACGCATTCGATTACCGCCGCCTATAGCGGCGACACCGTGAATGCGGCGAGCACCTCGGCGGTGCTTTCGCAGGTGGTGAAGGCGACGACCTCGGTTACGGTAGTGGGTGTTGCCAATCCGGCGAACTACGGATCGCAGGTTACGTTTACGGCGACGGTGCAGGGCAACGGGGGCACTCCTACGGGGACGGTCACCTTCACGGCAGACGGAAGCCCGATCGGCTCACAAGCTTTGGCGGGGGGCAGCGCATCGGTGTCGATCGCAACGCTGACGGTGGGGACGCACTCGATTGTCGCGAGCTATAGCGGCGACGCATCGGATGCGGCGAGCAGCTCTGCGGCCTACACAGAGACGGTGCAGAAGGCTACGCTCGCGGCGACGCTCGCGTCCACGCCCAATCCCTCGGCATCGGGCCAGACCGTAACCTTCACGGCGACGGTGAAAGGCGGCACGACGACTCCGACGGGCACGGTAACGCTGGAGGACGGGGGAACGGCGATCGGCAACTCGCCGCTTCCCGGCAACGGCATCGTGACCTTTTCGGTGGCGACGCTGGCCGTGGGCACGCACACCATGACCGCGGTTTACGGCGGCGACGGCAACTACGCGGCCTCCACCTCGGGCGCAGTCAGCCAGAAGGTTCTGCCCAACACGGCGGCGGTGGTCTCATCGAGCGCGAATCCGTCGATTGCCGGAACATCTGTAACGCTGACGGTGACAGTTACGGGATCCACGCCTACGGGCAGCGTGACCCTGAAGGACGGGGCGGCGACGCTGGCCACGCTGAGCCTGGGCGCGGGCGGAGCCGCCAGCTATACGACCTCATCGCTGACGGTGGGCACGCACTCGATCACGGCTGTGTACGGCGGAGATGCGAACAATGCCGGGACCACATCACCGGCGCTGATGCAGGTGGTGAATCTGGCCACGACCACGACGACGGTGAGCGCGAGCGCGAATCCAACCACAGCAGGGAAGTCGGTGAACCTGGTTGCGACTGTGACCGGCAACGGCGGAACGCCGACCGGGACGGTGAAGTTCTACAGCCAGGGAAATCTGGTCGGCTCGGCGGCGTTGAATGGCAGCGGCGTGGCGACGTATTCGATTTCTTCGCTGGCGGTGGGGTCGGACTCGATCACCGCGGAGTATTCGGGAGACGCGAAAGACCAGGCGAGCACCTCGGCGCCGTATGGATTGAGCGTGGTGCTGGCATCGTCCTCGGTGAAACTGGTGTCGAGCCTGAATCCGGCCCCGGCGGTGAAGACGATCGTCTTTACGGCGACGGTTACGGGAACGGGCGGAACGCCGACCGGACAGGTGATCTTCCAGGATGGAGCAACGACGTTGGGCGCGGTCACTTTGTCGGGGGGCGTGGCGAGTTATTCGACCAGCAGCCTGGCGATCGGCCAGCATACGATTACGGCCAACTATCAAGGCGACGCCAACGACGGCGCCGCATCGGCGAGCCTGACGGAGACGATTCAGCAGGCGACGCCGTCGATTTCGGTGAGCTCGAGTCTTAACCCGAGCACGGTGGGCGCAGGTGTTTCGTTTACGGCCGCACTCAGCGGCGCGGCGGGAACGCCGACCGGCACTGTGACCTTCCTCGACGGCGGAACTTCGCTGGGAACGGCAAACCTGGCTCCGAACGGGCGGGCGGTGTTCAGCACGACGGCGCTGGCGCTGGGCCAGCACAGCATCACGGTGAGCTACAGCGGGGACACGAACAACGCGGCGGCGGTCTCGACCACGCTGACGCAGACGGTGCAGGAGACGACGGCCACGACGGTGGTGTCGAACAAGAATCCATCAGTCGGCGGAACGCCGGTTACATTTACGGCGAGCGTGGCGGGCACGAGCCATGGAACTGTAACCGGGACGGTGACATTTAAGAACGGCGGCAGCATCCTGGGCACGGGGACGGTGAGCGGGGGAGTGGCGACCTACACGACTTCGGCGCTGCCGGTGGGCACCGATTCGATCACCGCGGTGTATGGCGGCGATACGCTGAATGCGGCGAGCACCTCGGCGGGGCTTACGCAGACGGTCGAGGCGGCGGGCACGAGCACCACGCTGACTTCGAGCGATAATCCTTCGCTGCTGGGAGCCAACGTTACGTTCACCGCGACGGTGACCGGCAACGGTGCGACTCCGACTGGAAACGTGACCTTCAAGGACGGAGCGAACACGCTGGCGACGGTGAGCCTGGGCGCGACGGGCGTGGCCAGCTATTCGACGGCGACGCTGGCGGTCGGAGTTCATCCGATTACGGCGGTTTACAACGGCGACGCGGACAACCAGAAAGATACTTCGGCGGTACTGAACCAGGCGGTGCAGGCGCATACCACGATTGTGATCGGCTCAAGCGCTAACCCGGCCCTGGCGGCGGCTTCGGTAACCTTCACCGCTTCGGTGACCAACGGAATGGGGACTCCGCCGACGGGCACGGTGACCTTCAAGGACGGCACATACTCGCTGGCGCAGATCACGCTGCCGGCAAACGGCACGGTGACCTTCACCACGGCGACGCTGGCGGTGGGCACGCATTCGATCACCGCGGTCTATAGCGGCGACACGGACGACGAGGCGGCTACGTCGACGGTGCTGGCGCAGGTGATCCAGGCGATTCCGACCAAGACCACGCTTGGCGCTTCTCCGACGAGCCTGAACACCGACCAGCAGGTGAGCCTGGTGGCCAGCGTCTTCTCCGCGGGGACGGTGCCGATTACGGGAACGGTGACGTTCGAGAACGGCGCGACGGCGATCGGCACGGCGACACTCGGCGCCTCCGGGACGGCGACACTGAGCACGGCGCTGGCGGCGGGCAACTACAACATCGTCGCCGTCTACAGCGGCGATGCGCTCAACGCGGGCTCGACATCGGTGCCGGTAAGTGTAACCGTGGTTGCGGCAAATGACTTCAACATGTCGCTCAATCCCACGACGGTGACCATGGCTACCAAGAAATACAGCACGGTGACCCTGACGCTGACTTCGACGGACGGATTCACGGATGAGGTGGGGCTGGGATGCGCGTCGCTGCCGGCTTCGGTTAGCTGCAGCTTTTCAAAGGACACGGTCAACCTGGCGGCGAACGCGACCACCACGGTGCAGCTGACCATCGATACTTCGTCGCCGCTCACCGCGGGCGGGCAGGCGAAGATGGAAAAGATGGAGAAGCCCGGAGGGCTTTCGCCGGCCGTCGCCGCGGCCTGGATCTTCCCGGGCAGCATCTTGTTCGGACTCGTCTTCTGGCGCTTCCGCAGGAGACATAACGCTGTCTTCTGCCTGCTGCTGCTGGTGCTGCTTTCGGGCGCCGCGTTCACCATGACCGGCTGCGGAGGTTTGACGATCAGCGGAGCGCAGCCGGGGACGTACACTTTCCAGGTAACGGCGACGGGTGTGAAAACGGGGATGAACCACGCCATCAACATGACGCTGACGGTCAACCAATAAGGGCATCGATGAGAGCGTCAAAGAGCAGCAAGGGTGTGGATTCTATTGTCGTGAGATGTGCCGCGGTTGTGGTTCTGCTGGCGGCGGGACTTGCGCCGGCGGCGCTGGCACAGGTGGCTCCGGCGAGTTACGGCGGCAACGAGCTGCTGAGTGTCGGGGGCACGGTCTCCGGCTTTCAACTGGATTACGGGGAGCGCAAGCTGGGCGGCGCCGGGGTGTTTGTGGATGCCAACTTCAACGACCGGTTGGGAATCCAGGGCGAGGCGAGCTGGCTCTGGCTGCACCAGTTCGCGGACACGCATTTCTCGACTTACCTGGGAGGGCCGCGGCTGAACTTCAACACCGGCGGCAACTTTCAACCGTATATCAAGGGGCTGGTGGGCGGCGGACTCTTCAACTTTCCTTACAGCTACGCGCGGGGAAGCTACTTTGTCGCCGCCGGCGGCGGAGGGCTGGACTACCATATTGCGCCGCGCATCAGCCTGCGGCTGGCGGACTTCGAATATCAGTACTGGCCTCAGTTCAGCTTCGGCGCGATCCATCCTTACGGAATCAGCGTGGGCGTGCGGTACCAGCTTTTCGGATGCTCGCGCTGCCAGCCCCGGCACATGGGCCGGTAGGCGCGCGGTCTTCGAGCATGGCAAGAAAGGCGTGCATGCGGCCTTCAGCAGCGCTTAAGCTAGTTGATGCAGGCTTGGCTTATGCGGGTGTTGCTTGTCGAAGATGAAGGACGGCTGGCCGAAAACGTAGCCTCGGCATTGCGCGAGGGCCCGGGCTATGCGGTGGACATAGCCGAGGACGGCGCGATGGGCGTGTATCTGGCCCAGGACCGTTGCTATGACCTGGTCATTCTCGATCTGATGCTGCCCCGGATCGACGGGGCGAGCGTGCTGCGCAAGCTGCGCGCGGGCGGGGACGGCACGCCGGTGTTGATCCTGACGGCGCGGGGCGAGACGCAATCCATCATCCGGCTGTTGAACGATGGCGCGGACGACTACCTGAGCAAGCCCTTCGACCTGGGGGAGCTGATTGCGCGGGTCAAGGCTCTCGTCCGGCGCGGCAAGGGCGCGGCGCATCCGACCATCAAGGTTTCCGACATCGAGATCAATACGCTCGAGCAGCATGTGACGCGGGCCGGGCGGGGGATCGATCTTTCTCCGATGGAATACCGCATTCTCGAATACCTGGTCCATCGCCCGCGCGTGGTGGTGTCGAAGCGTGAGCTGCT
>DATJTG010000268.1:0-21170 GCA_035503555.1 Acidobacteriaceae bacterium
CCGCCTGCCGCAAGAAAAATAGCCTCGTTGATCCTGAGGGATAAGTCGCCACCGGTCAGGGCCAGGAAATCGTCGCGATCGATCTCGTTGTTGCGGGTGACCAGAAGCATGCCGGTCAATTGTCCCGGAGCGGGCGAACTGCGCACCCCCGCGACCACCTTGCTCTCCGGCGGGACCAGTTGCAGCAGACGCGGATCGGGCGCAAACCCGAAGGCCGCTGCCGAGTGGACGAGCAAAAACCAGCACAGAACAGAGCCGACGCTTCGCAACAGCATGGATTCCCTCCTTTCGAATGACTGAGGCATACCAGCACAACGACTGAGCGATCTGTTTGGTTAACGGCAGCAGGAGACAGGGCCGGGGAGTGCAGTAATCTTCAACTCTCACCTCCGCGCTGACGGGGCCTGCAGGGGATCAGAGCAGGCGGGTGGCCATTCGGCGTGCGGGGGTGATTGGCTGATTTTTGTGGTGGTTTGGACGGGACCGCGGCCTGGGAAGACTGTCCAGCCTGTGCGATTCCAGCCGGACGCTGTTCAGATTTGAACAAGCGGACGCGGAGCAAATTGACAAGGGAGCGGCACGCAAAGAATCGCGTGCATCTGAGGCCCTTCACCAGCAGCTGAGCGCGAAGGACCGAACGAGCGACAGGCCTCTTCAATTCCCCGCAGTAGTGGGGACCAGATCAGGTAGAATCGCGCTGGCGTTCAGAAAGTTGGGTGGATGGAAATCCTGATCATTATCCTGATCACAACCGTCGTCTTCGGACTGTGCTTCCGCTTTGCTCCCCAGGTGGACAGAGCGAGAAAAGCAAAAGAGCTTCGCGACCACGACCAGCCGGTCAAGCAGTTGCTGGAGATCACCAGGAAGAGTGAACAGGAGCGACCCCAACCCGCGGTCGAGAATGAAGGAGACGATGCAAGACAGTCATCGGGGAGCTAGCTGACCCTGATGCATCCGCTGCTGGTCCCGCATCCCGGGATTATCGGGTGTGCTGCTCGCGCGGCCCGAATCCCGCCATTTCGCCCGGTAACTCGATTTCATCGAGCGAAACGCTCGTCGCGCCTTTGCCATTAGCAGCCTGTGAAGACTTCTAATCCTCGGTCGACGCGTTTGCGCCGGAGGGGCCGGAGCCTTTGACGCGGACAACGGTGATTTTCGAAAAGCCTTCCTTGAAATCGGGCGGACGAAGGCGCTCGGCCATCTTCTTCATCACGTCCTCGCTCACCACTCGGTCGCGGCGCTTGTTGCGCTCGAGGCAGACCTCCAGCGGAACATCGAAAAAGACTGCCTGCACTTCGTAGCCAAAGCTTTTCGCCATCTTGATCCACTGGCGGCGCTCGTGAGGCGAGAGGTTCGTCGCGTCGACGTAGTTCCAGGGCATTTTGGCGATGAGGCGCGCGCGCAGCAGCGAGCGCAGCGTCGAGAATACGAGGCCCGACCAGCGCTGCTCGGTGATGTCGTCGAAGAGCAGCGTACGCAGCAGATCGCTCGACAGCGGAGTAACGCCCCGACGCTTGAACCAGGTGGTTTTACCCGATCCGGGCAGGCCGATGGTGAGCACCACGTAGCCGCGCGCGGTTTTTCCGGCAGCCGTAGCCGGCGCCTCGGGCGGAGGCGTAGCGAGCGATTCCGGCTGAGTTTCGACCACCATTTTGGGGGCTGGAGACGCAGCGGGTTCCGGCGCCGGCGCTGCAGCCGGAGCCGTGACTCCAGTGTCAGGCGAAGCCTCGGCCGGCAGCTCCCCTTCCGGCTCAGGAACGGCGGAGCCGTGATATGAGGGTTGCAGCGGGGCCAGCTGATTCTGCGGGATTTCCTGGCCAATCTTTCCAGTGGACTCCGAGTTGTTGGGTCCACGCTTCGAACGACGTCTCATGCGTTCGCGCATCCATTCGCGCATATCCAGGGTGTAACACAGTCGGGAACGGGCCGCAAACGCCGAAGGCCTCTGGCGTACCGAGTTGAGTACCATTATCCGCAGACAGCATCGAGATCCGTTTCGGGTTACCGTTCCAAAGTGACGTTGGTACGGAAAAATCCTCGGTTTCCCGCAGCCTCAACTTTTTTTGCGTTGACAGCGGTGCTAGCATCGGAAATTGGGTGGTTCCGGGCGTTGGGGACGGTTATGACTTCGAGAAACCCGGCACTGCAAACAGGACTCAGGGACGCAAGCTGTTCATTTTTGTAAGGAGACGAAATCCATGGCCGTTAAGGTTGGAATTAATGGGTTTGGACGTATTGGGCGCAACGTTCTGCGCGCCTCGCTCGGAAACCCGGAAATCGAATTTGTTGCCGTCAATGACCTCACCAGCCCCGCAACTCTCGCTCACCTGCTGAAGTACGATTCCATCCTCGGCAACCTGAAGAATGACATTACTGCCGGCGAGGATTTCATCTCGGTGGACGGCAAAAAGATCAAGGTCTTCAAGGAGAAGGACCCGGCGCTGCTGCCGTGGGATTCGGTGGGCGCGCAGATCGTGGTGGAGTCGACGGGCCGCTTTACCGATGGCGCCCAGGCCAAGGCGCATCTGCGCGGGCCGGTGAAGAAGGTCATCATCTCGGCTCCCGCCACCAACGAGGACATCACCGTGGTCCTCGGCGTCAACGAGAAGAAGTACGATCCCGCAAAGCACAACGTGATCTCGAATGCCTCGTGCACAACCAACTGCCTGGCTCCGGTGGTGAAGGTGCTGGTGGAGAAGTTCGGCATCGTGTCGGGCATCATGACGACCATCCACAGCTACACCAACGACCAGGTGATCCTCGACTTCCCGCACAAGGACCTTCGGCGCGCGCGCGCGGCGGCTCTGTCGATGATTCCGACGTCGACCGGCGCGGCCAAGGCGCTGAAGCTGGTGATCCCCGAAGTTGAAGGCAAGCTCGACGGCTTCGCGATCCGCGTTCCCACCCCGAACGTCTCGGTGGTGGACCTGACCTTCGTAGCCGAGAAGCCGGTGACCAAGGACGCCATCAACGGCGCGCTGAAGGCTGCGGCCGAGGGCGAACTGAAGGGCATCCTGGGCTACGACACGAACGAGCTGGTGTCGAGCGACTTCAAGGGCGACGACCGCTCCTCCATCGTGGACGGCCCGCTGACCAAGGTTGTGGGCAACACCGCCAAGGTCATCAGCTGGTACGACAACGAGTGGGGCTATTCCAACCGCGTGCGCGACCTGATCCTCTTCCTCACGAAGAAGGGTCTGTAAACGGCGGGGCTCAGAGCGCCAAGCTCAGGGCTCAGTTATGGGCGTTCAGCCTCCGGGCTGAACGCCGCTCCTCACAACAGGAGCCTTCAATGCGACGCAATATTCCTGGTACATCTCCGTACGAACCAGTAATTGGATTTTCCCGCGCGGTGCGCGTGGGGCAGACCGTCCACGTGTCGGGCACGGGGCCGGTGGGCGCGGACCTCGCCGATGCGGCCACGCAAACGCGGCACACGCTGGAGCTGATTCGCGCGGCGCTCGACAAGGCCGGGGCCAAGCTTGAAGACGTGGTGCGGACGCGGATGTATCTGACGGATGTGAACGACTGGGAAGCCGTGGGCAAGGCGCACGGGGAGTTTTTCGGCACGATTCGGCCGGCGGCGACGATGGTCGTGGTGGCCGGGCTGCTGCAGCCGACCTGGCATGTCGAGATCGAAGCGGATGCCGTCGTGCATTCTGCGCCATCGAAATAAGGAAGGGGCCGATGATGACGAGCGCAAAAGAGATTGAGGGAGGCACTATGGCAAAGCTTTCGATTCGGGATCTGGATCTGGCGCACAAGCACGTTTTCATGCGCGTCGACTTCAACGTGCCTCTGTCTGAGGATGGCTCGGAGATCACCGACGACACACGCATCAAAGAGACGCTGCCGTCGATTGAGTATGCGCTGCGCCACAAAGCGAAGCTGATTCTGGCCTCGCACCTGGGGCGGCCCAAGGGCAAAGTCAACCTGAAGTACAGCCTGCGTCCCGTGGTGGACCGGCTGCGCACGCTGCTCGATCATGCGCTGGGCACAAAGACCAATGTGGCTTTCGCGCCGGATTGCGTTGGCGACATCGCGAAGGAGATGGCGCGGCAGTTGGAATCCGGTCAGGTGCTCCTGCTCGAGAACCTGCGTTTCCACGCCGAAGAGGAAGCGAACGATCCGGAGTTCTCGAAGAAGCTCGCGGCGTTGTGCGACGTCTACGTGAACGACGCGTTCGGCTCGGCGCACCGCGCGCACGCTTCCACCGAAGGCATCACGCATTACGTGAAGCAGTCGGCGGCCGGCCTGCTGATGGAGAAGGAGCTGAACTACCTCGGTAAGGCTCTGGAATCGCCGACGCGGCCGTTTGTGGCCATCATTGGCGGCTCGAAGATCTCGGGCAAGATCGACGTGATCAACAACCTGCTCGACAAGGTTGACACGCTGGTGATCGTGGGCGGCATGGCCTATACCTTCGATCGCGCTCTCGGCGTCACCACGGGCAAGTCGCTCGTGGAAGAAGACAAGATCGAAGTGGCGAAGGCCGCGCTCGACAAGGCGAAAGCGAAGGGCGTGCAACTGCTGCTCCCGATCGACAACATCCTCGCCGACAGCTTCTCGAACGACGCGAAAACGCAGACGTGGGACAGCACCGTCAACTTCCCCGGCGACTGGCAGGGGCTTGACGTCGGGCCGAAGTCGGTTGCGGCGATCAAGGACGTCATCCGCAGCGCGCGCACCATCGTGTGGAACGGCCCGGCCGGCGTCTTCGAGTTTCCTAAATTCGCCGTGGGCACGAATGCCATTGCCGAAGCCGTGGCCGCGAACAAGGACGCTATCTCCGTCATCGGCGGCGGCGATTCGGTCGCAGCGGTGAAGCAGGCGGGCGTCGCGGACCAGATCAAGCACATCTCCACGGGCGGCGGCGCAAGCCTCGAGTTTCTGGAGGGCAAGAAGCTGCCGGGGGTTGAGGCGCTGACGGAGAAATAAGTCAGCTGCTTCGACAAAATCACGAGAGAATAAGGGCGCCATGCCGATCATTTTTGCGGCGCCCTTTTTATTGGCAGCGGGATTGGTGTTCACAATCCTGTCGCTGATTCCGCGCGCGCGGCGATGGGGGATTCCGATACCCACGGGAATTTTGGCGACTGCGCCGAGTCTGATTGCGTTCCTGCTGATCGGGGTGGTCGTGGAAAAGTTCTGGCCTGGCCGAGGCGATAGCGCGACGGACGTCCTGTCCGCGCATGCGCCCATGATGATCTACGCCCAGATTGCAGTCGCGGGATCTCTCGCGATTCTTGGCGGCGTCGTGGCGGGATGGGCGGCACGCCTCACGGCTTCTCTGCTTCCCGCGCTGCTGCTGCGGCATGCGGTCTTTGTCGCCGCATGGTGCAGCTACTTTGTGATGATGGCTGCAGTCGGCGTTGTCGGAACCTGGTATGGTCTTTGGGGTGGGCAGCAAAACTGGATTCTCGGACTGCCGGCCTTCGGCATTCAGGCTTTGCTTTGCTTCATCGCAGCGTTTTTCATGGCCAAACGATCTGAGGACTTCCGGCCGCGGAACCTGCGCCTGCCCTGGGGAAACACGTTTAAACGGCGCAACGAGGTGCTCACAGAAAGTCACGAGGCATGATGATTCTGACTCTGCTCGCGCTGATCCTCATCCCGCTCGGACTCGGAGCGGTGCTGTGCGTGTGCGGCGTGAGGCTTGTCGGCGCGTTGACGGCTCCGCAACGAAACACGCGAAAGCTCGTGTTCGTGGTCGTCTGCGCTTGTGGGCTCGGGGCTGTTGGCTTCTTCGCGGCAGGTATCGCATCTTTCGCGTGGGGCTTCATTCCGATCTTTGGCTGGGACAAGGGAAATCAGCCCGCTGTGGCGCTGGCGATGTTTGGAGGGATGTTATTGTTTGGTTGTGCGGGTGCCTGGCTGGGCGCCGTGCTTGCGCGACACTCCGCCCCTACACCGGCTCCAGATGCGCGGTGAAATGCCGCAGAAACGGCGCTTCGTAGGTCAGCTTCATCCCCCGAATACGCTCGCGGTTCTTCCAGACTTCCACGATCACTTCCACTAAGTAATCCACGTGGCTCTGGGTGTACACGCGGCGCGGAATCGCGAGCCGCACCAGGTCCATTTGCGCGGCGGCGGCGAACATGAGCGTGCCGATCTCGACTGAGCGCACCCCGCCTTCGAGATACAACTCCGCCGCGAGGGCACAGCCAGGAAACTGATCGGCGGGAATATGCGGCAGAAACGCGCGCGCGTCGAGATAAATAGCGTGGCCGCCGGGAGGCTGCACGATCGGCACGCCCTCCAAAGCGATGTGATTGCCGAGATACGCGGTCGATGCAATGCGGTAGCGGAGGTAATCCTCTTCGAGCGCTTCCTGCACACCGACGGCGATGGCTTCGAGATCGCGCCCAGCGAGGCCGCCGTAGGTCGGATAGCCCTCCGTCAGGATCAGCAGATCCTTCTCCTGCTGCGCAAGCGCATCGTCATTGGTGCAGAGGAATCCGCCGATGTTGGCCATGCCGTCCTTCTTCGCGGACATGGTGCAGCCGTCGCCGTAGGAAAACATCTCCTGGGCGATTTGCTTCGGCGTCTTGTCAGCGAATTCCGGCTCGCGCAGCTTGATGAACCAGGCGTTTTCCGCGAAGCGGCAGGCGTCAAAGTAGAGCGGCAAACCGTGCTTGCGGCAAACGGCGCTCACGGCGCGCACGTTTTCCATTGAAACGGGCTGGCCCCCGCCGGAGTTGTTCGTCACGGTGAGCATGACGAGCGGAATACGCTCGCGTCCGACCCTTGCGATGAGGGCTTCGAGCGCGGCCACATCCATGTTGCCCTTGAACGGATATGAGAGCGACGGCTGCTTGCCTTCGGGAATCAGCAGATCGACCGCCTCGGCGCCGGTGAATTCCACATTGGCGCGCGTGGTGTCGAAGTGCGTGTTGTTGGGCACCACGCTTCCCTTCCCGCAGCGCACGCCGAAGAGGATGCGCTCGGCGGCACGCCCCTGATGCGTAGGGATGACGTGCTTAAACCCGAAGATCGACTGGATGGAATCGCGAAAGCGATTGAACGATCGCGAGCCGGCGTAGCTCTCGTCGCCTTCCATGATGGCGGCCCACTGATGCGTGGACATGGCGCCGGTTCCGGAGTCGGTAAGCAGGTCGATCAGGACATCGTCGGCCGGCAGAAGGAACATGTTGTAGTGGGCGGCAGAGAGCAGTTGTTCGCGCTGCGCGCGCGTTGTCCAGCGGATAGGCTCGACGGACTTGATGCGGAAGGGCTCGATGATCGTTCGTACAGGCACAGGACAGGGTACAGGATGAACGCGACCTTCGGGCGCCTGCAGGCATAATATTTCCAACAGCGGCTTGTTCCCCTGTCCACGCCGATCAATATTCATGCGACCCGCGCGGGTCGCGGCACATCCCGCAAAGCAACGTTGCCATTCTGGCGAAGGGAAATCCATGTACAACGCAAAAGCGTATTCTGCGTCCAGCGCAACATCGCCGCTTGCCTCAACCAAGATCGCGCGGCGCGATCCGGCCGAAGATGATGTTCAGATCGAGATTCTGTTCTGCGGCATCTGTCACTCCGATCTGCATCAGGTGCGCAACGAGTGGAGCGGCGTCATGCCAACGGTGTATCCCTGCGTACCGGGCCACGAGATTGTGGGCCGCGTGACGAAGGTGGGGTCCGGAGTGAAGCAGTTCAAGCCGGGGGATCTCGCGGCGGTGGGCTGCCTGGTCGATTCCGACCGCACCTGCCCGGAGTGCCAGGCGGGACTGGAGCAGTTTTGCCCGAACATCACCCTGACTTACAACTTTCCCGATAAACATCTCGGGGGCGTGACGTATGGAGGCTACTCCGACAGCATCGTGGTGAGCGAGCGCTTTGTGCTGCACGTTCCGGAGAACCTGGATCTGGCGGGAGCTGCGCCATTGCTGTGCGCCGGCATCACCACTTATTCGCCGCTGCACCACTGGGGCGTGACGAAGGGCAAGAAGGTGGGCATCGTGGGGCTGGGCGGCCTCGGACACATGGGAGTAAAGTTTGCCCATGCGCTGGGAGCGCACACCGTAGTGCTGACCACGTCGCCGAACAAGAAGGACGACGCATTGCGGCTGGGCGCCGATGAGGTAATTGTTTCGCGCGATGCGAACCAGATGGCGAAACACGCGGGCAGCTTCGACTTCATCCTCGACGCGGTTTCGGCCGACCACGACGTGAACGCGCTGCTGCAACTTTTGCGGCGCGATGGAAACCTGACGATGGTAGGTGCGCCGGAAAAGCCGCTGCCGATTAGCGTGTTCGGGCTCATCTTCGGACGCCGCAGCCTGTCGGGTTCGCCGATCGGCGGCTTGCCGGAGACACAGGAGATGCTCGAATTCTGCGGAAAACACAGCATCACTGCCGATGTGGAGACGATTCCAATTCAAAAGGTGAATGAGGCGTACGAGCGCCTGGTGAAATCTGACGTGAAGTACCGCTTCTCGATCGATATGGCGTCGCTGAAGGCTGAGTAGGACGGGAAAGTAAGAGCTCATCGCGACGAGTATTCTGGATTCGTCGTGGAGGAACCGTTGTTACGATGAGTCCACTCACGCCGTGGCTGACCTTCTATGAAATTGTTGCCGTAATTTTGGGCGTGGTCGGATTGACGGGCGTAGCGTACTCCGCGAACATCGCGCGGCATATGCGAAGAATGACCGTCTATCGGCCCGAGATGGAAGACTGGCTCTTTCATGCCATCCTGCCCATCGTGGCTTATGCCGCATTGTTGGCCGCAGCCTGCACGGCAACGCTGTTCGTTCGCGCCGCGGAATTTGCAGTGGCAGCGGCTTCGATGCTGCTGCTGATGGTCGGCATTCACAACGCGTGGGATATCGTGACCTACCACGTGTTCGTAAAACGCGAATCGACCACGCCACGCGAATGATGTCCGCAGTGGGCGCGAACGCTGCATCACGCATCGCAAAGATTGAGGGAGAGCTCATGGAAATCAAGCGAGCAGGCTCGCAGGCATCGAACAAAGGGCCGGTAGACTGGTTCACCGGAACAGTGCGCATCGATCCGCTGATGCAGGCCACCGACCCGGCGCGCGTGCAGGGCGCCAGCGTCACGTTTGAGCCGGGCGCGCGCACGGCGTGGCATACGCATCCGCTGGGGCAAACGCTGATTGTGACGACGGGATGCGGGCGCGCGCAGCGGTGGGGTGGCGCAGTGGAAGAAATTCGGCCGGGCGACGTGGTGTGGTTTGCGCCCGGCGAGAAGCATTGGCATGGCGCGGCGCCGACGACGGCCATGACCCACATCGCCATTCAGGAACGGCTCGACGGAAAAGCTGTCGACTGGATGGAATCCGTCAGCGACGAGCAATATCAGGGTTGATGGAGAGGTGATGAGGAAGCGCAGGCTGGGAACACTGGAAGTTTCCGCACTCGGGCTTGGCTGCATGGGCATGAGCACGTCGTACGGGCCGCGTGCCGATCGGCAGCAGATGATCGCGCTGCTGCGAACCGCCGTGGAGCGCGGAATCACATTTTTCGACACGGCCGAAGTTTACGGGCCCCATACAAACGAAGAACTGGTGGGCGAAGGCCTGGCTCCGGTGCGCGATCAGGTGGTGATTGCGACGAAGTTCGGCTTCCGCCTCAATCCTGACGGCAGCCCAGGCAACCAGGGCGTGGACAGCCGCCCCGAACACATTCGTGTAGTGGTCGAGGGTTCGCTGCGGCGGCTGCGCACCGATTGCATCGACTTGCTCTATCAGCACCGCGTCGATCCCGAGGTGCCGATCGAGGACGTGGCGGGAGCGGTGAAGGAACTCATTCAAGCCGGCAAAGTGAAGCACTTCGGCATGTCGGAAGCCGGGGTGAAGACGATCCGCCGCGCGCACGCAGTCCAGCCGGTTACCGCGCTGCAAAACGAGTACTCGCTGTGGTGGCGCAGACCGGAAGAAACCGTGATGCCCGTGCTCGAGGAACTGGGCATCGGGCTGGTACCGTACAGCCCGCTCGGCCGCGGATTCCTGACCGGCAAGATGGCCGAGAACACCACGTTCGAGAAGAACGATTTTCGCGCCGGGCTGCCGCGATTCTCGCCGGAGGCGCTGAAGGCGAATCAGGCGCTGGTGCAGATGCTGGTACGCATCGCCGCGCAGCGAAACGCGACGCCGGCGCAGATCTCTCTGGCCTGGCTGCTTGCACAAAACCCGTGGATCGTGCCGATTCCCGGAACGACGAAGCTGCACCGGCTCGACGAGAATATCGGAGCGGTGGCGATGGACCTGGGTCCGGAGGATCTTGCCGAGATCGACGAAGCCGCAGCGCAGGTGGAGGTGTACGGCGACCGGTATCCCGAGAAGATGGAGCGGATGACGGGGCGGTAGGACCGGCGCCGGAAGGCGAAGTGCGGGTCCTCCGGCTGCGCGCCTGACGGTTGCGCGACGGAGAGAGTCGCGTGGCGCTGCGCTCAGAATGACAGAGCCGTTGCGTTACTCGTAAGCCAGCGCATCGATGGGGTCTTTGCGGGAGGCTTTCCACGCAGGATAGAGCGCGCCGAGCACCGATCCGGCAAGCGCGATGCCGGCTCCCTGGAAACGCCACTGATTGGAAATCAGGAATGGCGTGGTCGCGAAGTGCGCGCCCATGAAAACGCGAATGGCCTGGGTGAGTAGCGTGCCGAGCAGGATACCGCAGATGGCAACGAGAACGGCTTCGCGCAACACCAGGTTCATGACGTACGCTTTCGAGGCTCCCAGCGACTTGAGGATGCCGATCTCACGCGTGCGCTCCATCACCGCCGTGTACATGGACTGGAAGATGGCGAGAAACCCGATGATCACCGCAATGCCGATCACCACGTGCAGCGCGGTGTTGAAGCCGGGCAGGTGCTCGGGAGTCATCATCGACATCCACTCTTCGAGCGTCTGCACATGATAGGTCGAGAGATTCGGGTTCGCCAGGATCTCGTGGATAATGGCCTGTTCGTTCGCCTGGTTGTCGCTGCGCACGTAAAAGATAGAGGCGTTGTGAGGCGTGCCGAGAAGCGATCCGAGCACTTCGCGCTCCAGGAACACACGGCCGCCTTTGCCGTGTTCCACGATGCCGCAGACATGATAGGTGCCGGCGAAATTCGCGACCTTGATCCAATCGCCGACATTCGTGTGATGGCCGCGCGCGTAAAGGTCGTCGACGATGACGTCGTTGGGCTCTTTGAAGGGCGCGCCGGCCAGATACTGAAAGGGCTTGAGCGCGTTGAAACTGTCGTACTCAATCCCATAGATGGTCTGCACCGCGCCGGCGGTGGTGAGATCGAGAATCACGGGAGACGCCACCGCGATGTGCGGCATTTTCGCGAGCACGCTGGAGATGGCGGCGGGGACAGGCGCTCCACCCATGGCGGTGATCATGCTGGCGTTCGGCGGCTGCACCATGATGTCGGCGCCGATGCCACCGGTTTGATTGGCAGCGTTGGTCACCTGGCCCATCATGATGGCCACGATGGAGAGAATCATGATGACTTCAATAGCAACCGCGAAAACGCTGATGGCGGAACGGACGGGGCGGTAAAGAATATTGCCGACGACAAGCTTGTTCATGGTTTTTTTGCAAAACTGCGCCCAAAAGATCAGGGTAACAAACCGGAACCTGCGAAGTGCGCCGGAAGGGGCTTTCATTAACGAGCCAGTAACGTAGAATGGCGGAACGGTTACTTTAGTGACCTAATTTTACCTGCTTTCGTATGGAAAATAAGCAACTTAGGGTATTTTCCCTTTGACGAGGTGACGTTACCAGTCTTATTGTGACTGTAACCGTCTCCAGGGCCATACGAAAGGAATCTGCTCGTGGGTCATTTTGGCGAGGAACTGCGAAGGGAACGGCTCTCCCGGGGCATCGCGCTGGACACCATCAGCGGGACGACCAAAATTGTCACGCGCTATCTGACTGCTCTGGAAAACGAACAGTTCGAAGTGCTGCCCGGAGGAATCCTCAGCAAGGGCATCGTGCGTGGCTACGCGCGCGCGGTTGGCCTCGACGAAAGCACGTGGGTGGATCGTTTCCTTGCAGCGAGAAATCAGCAGGGATTGCCTGATGAAAATGACGGCTGGACGACGTTTGCCCGCAACGTGGGGGAATCGCGGGTGCGCACGATCGGGCGACCGGGAATCAGGCTGCGCTGGGCTGGCGTGGCAGCGCTGGTGCTGGTGCTGGCAGGGTTCGGGTGGTTCGTGTGGCACTACGTAAATGGGCATGTGCTGGCAAGCGAAGCACCACACCAGGCAATGACTTCTTCTGCACCGGCGGCACCGGGCAGTGACGGCGGTCAGTAGCTCATTACTTCTGTGACCTGTTGCAGGCGGCCGCATCTCCATAGCCTGCAGATATGACTCCAGGAAAAACCGGTATTACGCTCCTTGTGGCGCTTTCGCTTCCCGCCCCATCGTGGTGCGCGAGCAAGCCTCATACCGTGGCTCTCGGAGCGGCACGCAAAGAGCCGTATTCGGTTCAGGGCGATCCCGCGGGAGCGCAAAAGGACGAGACGGAACTGAAGGTACGTGCGCTTGTGGTGGATGGCAAGGTGAAAGAGTGGACCACTGGCGATCCGCACGATGTGACCGACCGCAGCTTTACAGTGCGGCGCGCGGTGCGCATCAACGATTCCCTTCCCTCCGATCATGCGCCGCGCTGGGTCTGGCAGCGGGGCCCATGGCTGCTGGTAGATCGCACGAGCGGGAAAGTGACGGCGCTGCATCTGCCAGACTTCGATCCCGGCGTGTCGGAAGTGATGTGGTTCCGCGACTACGCGGCCTACTGCGGTCTGAATGTCGCCGGGAGGCAGCTTTTCGCAGTGGTGGCACAGGTGGCGGCGCGGCGTCCGCTGCTGGCGAAGAAGCTGGGCGCGTGGGACCCGGCGGATCATCCCACCCCTGCCTGCGGAGCGGCCATCTGGCAAAGAGAACCGCTGCAGGTGAGGTTCCAGCCCACGGGAGCGGCGGCAGTAAGCTTCGATCTGGTGGGCACGTCGGCTGCGCTGGTGGAAGACGGGGACGACGAGAACTAGACTGAGACTTTCCAAGAGAAACGGTCAGCAAAAGATTGCCGGCAAGAGACGTCGAGCGAAAAACCGCAAGCGACAAGCCCTGGCAATGACTGCTAGCGTAAGGCCGCCGGAAGCCATCGACGCGAGAAAAGGCATAGCATCGATGCATGGAATCGCTGGACGAGTTGCTGGAGCAGGCCAAGGTCGCGCACGGGCACCTCTGCGCGGGCCAGATTCTGGGCGTGCGGATGGCGGTGCTGGGCTGTAAGCGCCTTGGCATCGATGAGCCTCGTGGAAAAGACCGCAAGCGACTGGTGACCTACATCGAGATCGATCGCTGCGCAACGGATGCCATCGGCGTGGTGACCGGATGCCGACTGGGCAAGCGGGCGCTCAAGTTCCGCGACTGGGGAAAAATGGCGGCTACGTTTGTTGACCTCGGCACGGGGCGCGCCCTGCGCGTGGTGGCGCTGGAGTCGTCGCGGCAGCGTGCGAGGGAGTTGTATCCAGAGATCGCGGATAAAAATCAGCAGCAGATGAAGGCCTATAGCGAATTGCCGGATGAGGATTTGTTCGGCGAGCAGTGGGTCGCAGTGGATGTGACACCGAACGAGATGCCCGGATACAGGGGCCAGCGCGTGGTTTGCGCGCAATGCGGCGAGGGCGTCAACTACGGCCGGTTTGTGGAGCGCGGAGACGAGAGGCTGTGCCTCGCCTGTGCGCATCCGGAAGAACGGTACTATCGGCCGGCGGCCGCCGAGGCGGGGCAGAGCGGATTTGCGATGGAATCGCGCTGCGAGTGCGGATGAAGGGCAAGTTGCGCACATTTACAATAGCGTGAGCAGATGCGAGCGGACACTCCCAGGGAGCGATACGAACTATGCTGAATTTGGAAGGCAAAGTTGCAGCTGTTTTTGGACTGGCCAACAAGCGGAGCATTGCCTGGGGCATTGCTACCAAACTGCATGAGGCGGGGGCGAAGCTGGCCATCAGCTATCAGAATGAGCGCATGAAGTCTGAGGCGCTGGGGCTGATTGAAGATCTGCCGGGAGCGGAGCCGTTCCAGTGCGACGTAGCCAACGACGCGGAGATTGCGCAGGTATTCGCGCAGATGAAGGAGAAGTACGGCAAGGTGGACGTACTGGTGCACTGCATCGCATACGCGCCGGCTGAAGACCTGAAAAACGACTTCCTGCAGACCACGCGTGACGGGTTCAGGATCGCGCACGACGTGAGCGTCTACTCACTGATCGCGCTGGCGCGGGGCGCAGCCCCGCTCATGACCGAGGGCGGATCGGTGATCACCCTGACGTACTTCGGCGCGGAAAAGGTTGTGCCGCACTACAAGGTAATGGGCGTGGCCAAGGCAGCGCTCGAGGCGACGGTGCGGTATCTGGCGTGGGATCTGGGCAAGCAGAATGTGCGGGTGAACGCGATCTCGGCGGGTCCGATCAAGACGCTGGCGGCGCGCGGCATCGGCGCTCTGGGCGACATGATGAAGTATCACGAAGATCGTTCGCCACTCCACCGCAACACGGAGCAGGCCGAAGTCGGCAAGACGGCGGTGTATCTGGCGTCGGATCTGGCCAGCGGAGTGACCGGCGAGACGATCTACGTCGACAGCGGCTACAACATTATGGGCTTCTGAAGCTGGTTCTCCTCTCTACTTCAATAACCCCAATTCGGCGACGCCGCTCGGCGTGCCAACGAAGACTTTTCCGTTTGCGATCATCGGCGTGATGAATTTGTTGCCATTGCCGAACTGATCGCGGCCGTTGGCTGCCTGGCTGCTGTTGTAGATCTCCTTGAGCGTTTTCGCATTGAATGCATGCAGAATGGCCGGATTGGAGTTTTCGACCGCCCAGACGATACCATTCGCCGTGCCGAGAGCGCTGATCGACGGGGTGGCCCCGGGGTACTCGAAGCTGGTCGCGCTCTGCACAGTGGAGCTGGTGGCGAACTTCGCATTCAGGATGGGAAACGCCATCACATTGCCGCCGACGCCGCAATAGTAGAGGGTGTTGTTGAAGAACGCGGGCATGGACCATATGCCGTAGCCAAGGCTGAACTCCTGGTAGATGGCGTTATCGTTATTGGGATTGAATTTCCCCATCGAATCGCGATTGACGACATAGAGTTCCTCATCCTTGCCGGCGCCGACGGCCAGATGATGGACTCCGCCGGATGAGTCCTGAATGTCGGGCAGCACGAGCGCCCCGCCGGACCCAAGGTCCTCGTCGGCGTTCGATTCGGCAACCGTGTTGGACATCTCGAAGTAGTCGGCGACGAGAAGCTGGCCGTTGGTCGTCGCGACCTTGATGAATCCGTTGCCGTAGTCATGCTGCGCCGGAAATCCATTGGCGTCGAGCGTGGTATCGAAGGTGCCGTTGGCGTCGAGAAAATAGATATTGCCATCGGTGTCGGCGGCGAGGCCGGAGCCCGCCATCCAAATTGAGCCCTCGCTCCCGTTCGGCGTGAGGTTAAGCACACTCGTCTGTTTGAGAGTCTTTTCGTCGTACCCCATGAGCCAGCCGGTATAGGGATCGTCATCGCAATGGGAGGTCCAGCCCAGGTAAATTGCCCCGTTCAGCAGCAGGAGACCAGCACGCTCGGCATACTGGCCGGGATCGAATAACACGATTCCGTTGGAGCTGTTGGCGCCCGTGCCGCGATACGAGGCCTGGATTTCCGTGGGGCTGCCCGAGAGCTCCGCGCCGGTGGTGACGTCGAGGGCGTGCAGACGCTGGTGATAGTTACCCGAATTGTCGAGAGTCATCCCGACGACAAAAATGGTTCCATGAGGACCCGCATTGCGATCGATGACCGGCGTTGAGGTAATGCCAATCTCCGGAGTGATCTGACCGCAGCCGTGATCGTCGCTTGTGGTCTCGTTCGCACCGACCACCGATTTTGTCCAAAGCTGAATGCCTGAGTCTGCATCGAAGGCGTAAACGCTATCGTGCTCGGTGACCGCAAAGACCACGTTGTGGCTGACGTTCCCGATCATGAGGTTCGATAACAGAAGGGGTTGTGCGTCGACAACGCCGTCAAGGTTCAGCATGCGAATGAGCCCGAATTGCTTCGAATTCACGTTGGCCTGGGTGAGAACGCTCTCGGAATAGTTGAGCCCATCGCGCTGGATGTCGTAGTGGTACGTAACCACGTCGCGGAGCTGCGCGGTGGATACGGTGACGGTAATGGTGATGGGTGTGATCTGGCTAAGGGCGCCTGATACGGCGTTGAACTGCGCCTGCGCCGTGGCTGCTGCGGCCGTTCCGGCTGCAGCGAAAGTCACCTGCTGCGGCGTTCCCGGCACGAGCTTCAGAGTTGCGGGAGAAGCGGTGACTCCGGTGGGCAGACCGGTAGCCGTGACCTGAATCACTCCGGAAAATCCATTCACTGCGGTGGCTGTGAGCATGACCATCTGCGTGTTTCCGCCGGCAGTGAGGGCGACCGCCGATACGCTGGCCGAGATCGTAAAGCTGGGTTTGGAAACCGGCGCCAGCGACGATCCGCAGCCGGCCAGAAGAGATGCAAAAGCGAGGACGAGCAGCGAGAGCAGGTCAACCTGACGCAAACGGAACATGGTACCCGAGCCTCCCTCTTCACACGCGCTTACAGAAAAAGGCAGCCAGCGTCGCCCGATCGGCGAAGTACAGCACGAAAATGGATGACCAAGTATAGAACTACGGTCAGGTCCGTGATTTCGGGTGCTTGACACTGTGCGTCGGGTGTTGTGTAGTGAAGGTAATCGGAATGGCGAAGGAGTTCGCCTTTAACCGCTGTCCTCTCCGTAGCCGGACAGATGATGACTCCTGGCAGGGACGCCTGTCGCGGAGTTGGATTCCGGCGCGATCCCTGCAACAAGCGATTGGAAGCCTGCGCGGCAGCACTTGTGTGCCTGCGGTCCCGCGGGATTGCGAGGGATTTGGAGTTGCGTCACGGATTCGGTCGAGAGCGCGCAGAGAGAGCAGCCTTCCCGCAAGCTCGGGAAGGTGCGAAGGGAGCCGTCCTGCAAACGGCGGCCGGCTCTGCAGCGGCGCGTCAGCCAGGTGAGCTGAATGAGCCCCAGAGGCGGCGGCTGAGCGTCACCTGCGAATACATCGACAAGCTGCTGCAGGATGTGGAGCAGGTCCTTTCCTCAGACTCGTCGAAATCCCCCTTTCCCCGCTACGTGTCCGATCTTGGCCCGGAACAAACTGAGGCGCTCGAGGGTTATATCGCGGAACTGCGTGCGGCCCTTTTGCGGGCACTGGCCTGGCAGAAAATGCAGCCGAGACAAGCTGAGATTCCGGCGTCGCGAGCGGTTCTGATCAACCTGGATTACATCGGCATCGCGATCGAGGAACTGAAGCCGCGGTACATGAGAGGCGCCGGCGCAGTGCCGGAGGATGCGGTGGAAGGCCTGCACCGCGTGGTCGGCGACTTACTCGGCGCAGCCGAACGCATGGAACGGTATCTCCATTCAGAATTGGGGATGGTCCCGGAGCGGGAGACTTCGGGAGCGCGCGAACAAAGGACTGAGCAGAAGCGGCCACAGACCGCGGAAGGAAAGTGAGGGAGATCCATTGCAGAAGTATTTGCTGATCGCACTGGGCGGAGCGCTTGGCTCCGTTGCCCGATACTGGGTGGGCGCCGCGGTCATCAACCGCGTGGGAGCGCGGTTTCCGTGGGGCACGCTGGTGATTAACCTGACTGCGTGCGTGGTGATCGGATTCTCCGTCACGTTTCTGGCGCGGCGCGCCGATCTGAGCCCGGCGTGGCGCTATCTGGTGCCTATCGGTTTTGTCGGCGCGTACAGCACCTTTTCCACTTACGAGTGGGAAACTCTGGCGCTGATCCGCGGCGGGACGTTTCCGCTGGCCGCGGTCTATGCTTTGGGCAGCCTCATCCTGGGGCTGGCGGCAACGTGGTGCGGCATGATCGCCGCGGATTATTTGTCGTAAGCAGACCTGCGGGCACGCAACCGGAAAGGGGCATGGAGTGCTGACATCGGGGAAAGCGCTGAAGGTTTCCATCACCATAAGCGAGGGCGCGAAGTATCACGGCGCGTCGGCATACGCGAGCATTCTGGATTTCCTCTTCTATCGCGGCGTGAGCGGTGCAACGGTGCTGAAGGGCGTGGCCGGCTTCGGCGCGGATCATCACCTGCACACGACCGGCGTGGTGGAAGTCTCGGACAAGCTGCCCATCCGGATCGAGTTCATCGAGGCGCACGAAAAAGTAACAGCGCTGATGGGCAAGCTGGAAGAGATGGCGGGAACAGGGCTGATCGAGGTGCAAGAGACTACCGTGGTGAAGGCTGCTCGCGTCTCGAAGACCCAGCAGCCGACGCCGGAGCACATGAAGATGGAAGGCAAGGCGCGGATGATGCGCATCTATGTGGGCGAAAGCGACCGCTGGCAGGATAAGCCGCTACACGAAGCGCTGGTGCAGGCGATGCGCGCCAATGACATTGCCGGGGTCACGGTGTATCGCGGCATCCAGGGCTATGGGGCGCACCGGCGCATGCACAAGGAGAAGCCGCTGCACCTTTCGCATGACGCATCCATTATGCTGTCAGCGATCGATACCAGCGAAAAGCTGGAAGCATTTCTGCCGGTCGTGGATAAGATGGTCGATGAGGGACTGGTGGTATTGTCGGAAGTCGACATTATCAAGTATTCGTGGCGTGCGGCGGAGCTGGACAGAGAATAGGCTGGAGCAGGCGCGGGGCGGGTCATAGCGGGGGCCGGGGAATGAAGGAAGAATTCGAGGCGCGAATGCTGCGCATCCACTTTGGCGAGAGCGATAAGTGGCAGAGCAAGCCCCTGCATGAGGCAATCCTCGCCAAGTGCCAGGAACTGGGCATCGCCGGCGCGACGATCTATCGCGGTATTGAAGGCTACGGATCGAGCACGCGCGTCCGCCATGCGAGCCCGTGGAGGCTGTCGCGCGATGCGCCCATGATGGTCAGCATCATCGATACCGAAGAGCAGATTGCGAAGCTGCTGCCGCATCTGGATGCGATGGTGGGCGAGGGGCTGATTGCTGCGTCGAACGTACGCGCCATTCGTTACACGCGCCCAGACAAGCAGTCGAAGGCTTCCTGAGCGGGTTCGCGTAAATCCCTTCTCCGCTCACTCTGAGCGCAGAGCTTGCATGGGATCGACGGAAGCGGCCCGGCGCGCAGGCAGATAGCCGGCCAATAGCGCCGTGATTGCGAGGACCATCGCGACAGCAAGAAACGTGAGCGGATCCGAGGCCGTGACCCCGTAGAGATAACTCGAGAATGCGCGGCCGACGCAGAGCGCAGCGATGACGCCCGCGCCAATGCCGAGCAGAGCCAGGCTCAGGCTGCGGCGGATAATGGTGCCGAAGACCTGGCGGCGCGGCGCGCCGAGAGCCATGCGGATCCCGATCTCGCGCGTTTGCTGCCCAACCGAATAGGAGATGACGCCGTAGATTCCGACGGCAGCCAGCAGCAAAGCCAGGGATCCTATAAACCCCAGGAGCAGCATGGAGAAGCGCTCCTGTGCCACGGCGTCGGAGGTAAGCGCGGCCAGGGTGGCAACGTGGGTGATCGGAACTGCAGGATCGACGGATCGAATGGCGGCGCGCGCCCCCGGGAGAACGTCGACTCCGGCGCGAGTACGCAGCACCATGTGCATGAGGGTGAGCGAAGGCCAAACGTTCTGGGTATACGGCTCGAACATTTCGGGCGCGGGTTGTTCGCGCGGTGAAAGATGGCGGACGTCCGCTACGACACCGACGATGGTGGCTGGAATCTTCTGCGAAGGGATGAGAAGGCGCTCCCCGACGGGGTCCTGGCCGGGCCAATACTTGCGCGCAAACGAGCGATTGATGATGGCGGCTGGCGGCGCATCGAGCACGTCAGAATCAAGAAAGTCACGGCCGGAGAGAAAGCGCGTGCCGAGAGTAGCGAAGTATTCCGGCGAAACGACCGTGTAGTTGACGATGGGATAGCGGTGATCTTTGAGGGGCTGGCGGCCGACGATGATGGCCACGCCGGATTCGGTGGCGCCGCCCATGGGCACATCTTCGCCGACGGCAGCGGATTCGACGCCGGGGACGGCACGGAGAAGCGGCAAGGTTCGCTGATAAAAACGCGCAATGCGATCGCGGTCGGGATAACTGGTCGTGGGCAATGAGATCTCAAACGTCAGCAAATGCGCCGGGCGGAAGCCCGAATCGGCGGCAAGCAAGCGGTCAAAGGTCCGACCGAGGAGGCCGGCTGCAATGACGAGAACCAGCGCGAGCGCCGTCTGCGAAATCACAAGGGCGCGGCGCAGGCGTGGACGACTGGAGCCGGAGCCGGATTTCTGGCCGCCGTCTTTCAGTGATTCGACAAGATTGACGCGCGCGGCGCCCAGGGCTGGAGCGAGGCCGAACAGCAAGCCGGTGAGCAACGTGACTCCGCTGGCGAAGGCAAAGATGCGGAGATCGGGACCGGTTTCCTGCAGGCGAGGCAGGTTCGCCGGGCCACAATCCTTCACGAGGCTGATGCCTGCCAGGGCCACAACCATGCCGAAAGATCCGCCGGCAACGGCGAGCATCAGATTCTCAGTGAGGAGCTGGCGAAGCATGCGTTCGCGTCCCGCTCCCAGCGCAGCGCGAAGCGTGAATTCGCGCTGGCGCCCGAGCGAGCGAGTGAGCAGCAATCCGGCAACATTGAAGCAGACGATGAGCAGCACGACCCCTGCGGCGGCCAGGATGAGCAGCAGCGGCTTCTCCCTGTCTCCGGCGACCTGGCGCTGCAGGGGCAGGACCTGAGATGCGGACCACCCCTTCATTTCAGGATGCAGGCGGTCGATCGTGGCTGCGTACTGCTTCATGAAGTCCTGCGACTGCTCGAGCGAGACTCCGGGCTGCAGGCGTGCGATGAAAGCGAGTTCCGAGGGAGTGAAGCGCGGCGTGACCGCGGGCAGAGCGATCGGGACCCAAAGCTCGGTCTGGGGCGGAAAATCGAAATCGCCGGGCATTTCGCTCGCGCGCGGGAAGCTGAACCCGCGCGGCATGACTCCGACGACGGTATACGGAATGCCATTCAGCCGTATTGTGCGGTTGACGATGGACCGATCGGCATGGAAGCGACTGCGCCAAATCCCATCGCTGAGGATGACCTCGCGTTCGTGTCCGGGTGTGTCTTCCTCCTGGGTAAAGAATCGGCCAAC
>DATJTG010000269.1:0-3036 GCA_035503555.1 Acidobacteriaceae bacterium
CGAATCCGCACCGTCCTCTGCAGCTCATCCATCGACTGCAGAATCTTGAGCCGCAGATCCGGATCGGGATGCGCTGTTGCCAGATACTGCTCCACCACATCGAGCGACGCCTTCGACTCCTGCCCATCCATGAAGGCATCGAGCCAACCCACCAGGAAGAAGATCTTCCGCTCACGCTTGATCTGTTCGAGCGCCGCGAGCGCCGGCTGCAGATACGGCGCCGTCATCTCCGCCTGGTTCCAATAGTTGAATGCGCCCAGGCTGCTCGCGATCCAGTCCTCCTGCTGCTGCGGATTGTGGAGGTAGTCGTCGAAGTAGTGCGCCTTGGTCGCGGCATCGGGGCGCGCGGCCTGCGCGACATAAGCGAACTTCTTCCCATCGCCCGAGGGATCGCGCTTCTGCTCCGCGTCGAAGTATTCGTTGGCCTGCGGATCGCCGTACGCGATCAGCGCGGTGACCAGCGACCAGCGATCCTGCTGGCGCAATTCGACGCCGGGGATGGTGAGCTGCTCTGAGAGCAGTTGCTTCATCGCCGCCTGACCGAGGCCCTGCGCGCCAAATCCCCCGAGACTGCGGAACCAGACGATGCGCAGATCGTGATCCTCTTCGTGCTGCATGCGATCGACGGCGAGCGTCGCTCCGCGCGTGAGAAGTTCCTTCTGTGCCGCCGCGCTCACGTAGTGGTGCACCGCGGTCTGGGTCCGCCCCAGCAGAGACGCGGCCAGCAGCTCGTCGCGCTCCTGCGGCAGAGCCTTCAGTGCATGATCGGCATATTCCGCCGGATCGAGCTGCGCCTCCCGCACCGCGTCCCACAGCGCACCCCACAGCAGCGTGCGGCGAAAGAGATCCGGCGTCGCCGCAACCTGCTGTATCACCGCGGCCTGGCTCTTCGCGTCGAGCAGGAAGAGGCCGTAAGCGTGGTCGTCGTTGTTCGCGAAGACCCACGCCGGGCACGCCTGCCCGCCCGCGCCCAGCGGCACGTCCGCGCTTTTGCCGGTCAGATCGGCGCGGAGCGTCTTCACCGACCCGCCCGCGTAGCCGAGCGCCACTTCGGTCGCGATCGGCCACACGTCGTCACCGCCCAGCACGGGCGTCTGCGTGAGCCGCAGCGTGCTGAGCCGCCCGCCGTCGCAGCTCCACTGCGTGTCCACGCGGGGCATGCCGCGATGCCGGATCCACATATCCGCCCAGCTCGTGAGGTCGCGGCCCGACGCGGTCTGGAACGCGCCGATCAGGTCGCTCCACGTCGCATTGCCGTACTTGTGCTGCGCGAGGTAAATCTGCAGGCCGCGCTGGAACGCCTCGTCGCCGAGCACGTAGTTCAGTTGCCGCAACACGCCCGGGGCCTTCTCGTACACGATCGCGCCGTAAGCCGACTTGGCGACGTTCAGGTTGGGAATGTCCTGATAGATGGGCGTCGTCCCCTCCGTCTCGTCGATGCCGTATGCCAGCGGCTTGATCGACTGGTAGAACCGCTGCCAGATCGGCTCATCGGGATGCAGCGCAGCCAGCGTCTTGTACGCCATGTACTGCGCGAAGCCCTCCTTGAGCCACAGGTCGTCGAACCAGCGCATGGTGGTCGCATCGCCGAACCACTGATGCGTCAGCTCGTGCAGTACCACCACGTCGCGATTGAGCCGGTTGATGGCGGTCGGCGCGCTGCGGAAGATGACCGACTCCTCGCGCAGAAACGTCGCGCCCGCATGCTCCATGCCGCCGTAGGCGAAGCCCGGAATCAGCACCATTTCATACTTCGGAAACGGAAACGGCTCGTTGAAATACTTCCCCAGATACTCCATCCCCTGCGCGGCCGCTTCCTGCACCGCGGGAACCGCATCGACCGCTTTCTTCACCTGCGACTTCCGCACCCACACATTCGGCATCCCCGCCTGCGGATGCACGTTGACGAACGGCCCCGCGGCAAAGGCGAAGAGGTAAGTGGGGATCGGCTCCGTCTCGGCGAATGCAGTTGTGTGCATGCCACCGCTCGCGAACTTCGATTCCGGGGACGTGTTCGCAATGACGTTCCACGCATTAGGCGCAGTGACGGTTAGCGTGAATCGCCCCTTCAAATCCGGCTGATCGAAGCACGGGAACGCCATCTCCGCGTCCATGGGCACGAACAGCGTGTAGAGATACTCGTTGCCATCGTCCTTATCTTCGAAGCGCGTGATGGCCTTGCCCGCCACGCCGATGTTCGCGGTGAACTTCGCGTCGACTCGGTTCTCGCCCGTACGGAGCGCGCCCGCCGGCAACACCAGGTGCCCGTGCGCAATCTGCGCCGCCACCGTCAGCCCGTTCACGCGCAGCTCGGCCATCTCTCCGTCGCGGAAATCGAGCAGCAGCGGCGTGCTCGCATCGCGCAACTGAAAACGAATCTCCTCCGTTGCTTCGGTCGTCGCGGCGTGCGGGCGCAGGTCGAAGGACAGCTTGTAGTGCAAATCGGAAACGCGAGCGGCCCGCTCCTGCGCCAGCGCTCGCGGAATGCCGTCGGGGACAGTCGCCGTCTGCGCCCCAGCCAGCATCGTCACTCCTAATACCAATCCCAACCCGCACACGATTCGTCGCATTCGTCTCGCTCGCCTCAGCGCAGAGTTTGGCCGCGTCGCGGCACTCCAGCAATATACCGGCGAAGGGTCCTCCAAAGCAGCCGCTCGCTCGCCCGCCGCAGGCCAGGCATTGGTGCGCAATCTCCGGGAAGCCGCACCCCGGCTCCGTCTTTTACACTCGCTCCTATGAACGCCCCGCCGTCCAACCTCTCGGAGTTCCGCTCCCTCGGCCACGCCATGGTCGACCGCCTCGCCGACTACTTCGAGCACATTGAAGAGAAGCCTGTCTTCCCCGACGTCGCGCCGAGCTTGCTCGCCCGCCTCTTCGACGAGCCGCTGCCCGCTGCCGGCGAGCCCGCCGACGCCGTACTCGCCGAACTGGACGAGAAGCTGCTGCCCTATTGCACCCACGTGGGGCATCCCGGATACATGGGGCTGATCACCCCCTCGCCCAACCCCATCGGCGTCATCGGCGACTTCCTCTGCT
>DATJTG010000270.1:0-7963 GCA_035503555.1 Acidobacteriaceae bacterium
CCGCGCCGCCGCTGCTCCGGCGTCGGCGGAGGAACCTTCACCAGCCCCAGCGCTGTTTCGCGCAGAATCCCCGACGGCTCGCCGCTCGCATCGCGATCGATCTCGCCGCCGGCGGGATCGTGCGTGGCCCGCGTGATCCCCGCAGCTTCGAGCGCCGCCGAATCGGCCACGGCAATGTGCCCGTCCACGCGCGTAAAAATTGCCGGATGCCCCATTGCCGCTGCGTCGACGTCGGCGCGGGTGGGCAGCTTGCGCTCCGCCCACAGCGTGTGATCCCATCCGCCGCCGGAGAGCCACTGCCCCGGCACGGCTTTCTCCGCCGCAGCGCGGATGCGCGCCTGCATCTCCGCGAGCGATTGCACGCCCAGCAGGTCCACCGACTGCAGAATCTTGCCGCCCATGCCCAGATGCGCATGCGCATCGTTGAAGCCGGGCATGGTAAACGCGCCATGCAGATCGATCATTTTGGTTGTCGGCCCGGAATACTCAGCGATGATGCGCGCGTCGTCGCCCGTCGCGAGAATCTCCCCATGCGCGATGGCCATAGCCGTCACCCGCTCGGGATGCGGCGCCTCGAGATCGACGCCGGTGAGGATGTTGCCGTGGTAGTAAATCGTGTCGGCGTGACGCGTCGGGGGAGGAGTCGAATTCATACTCATAACAATCGCAAGAATCGCGCCGGCCTCAAGGACTCTCACGCTGGCAGTTTACCCCCCGGCTACCGCCAGCAGCAGCAGCAGGACGCGCCGCAGCGCCGACTCGCGCCCGCGCCCGTCGTACCACTCCGCACGCGTGTGGATGCCGCCGCCTTCGCCGCCCGCGCCCAGGCTCATCGCCGGCACGCCCAGCGACAGCGGAATATTAGCGTCCGTGGAAGCGATCCGTGGCTCCGTCCGGATGGCCAGATGCCGATCGACGGCCTGCAGAAACTGCATCAGCATCGAGTCGCCCGGCAGGCGTCCCGCGGGCCGGTCGCCGATCTTCTCGATGCTCGAACGCACGCCGGCTGAGTTTTCGCGCTGCCCGCGATTCGCCGCGAGCACCGCGTCCTCCACGGCGCGGTGCAGTTCCACTTCCAGCCGAACCAGCTGTTCGGGGTCTGTCGAGCGCAGATCGAAGCGCGCCGCGGCCTGCTCCGGAATCGCATTGATCGCCGTCCCGCCCTCGATGGTGCCCACGTTGACCGTGGTGCGCGGCGTATCCGGCAGCGCCACCTCAGAGAATTTCTGGATCGCGCGACTCAGGATCACGATCGGATTCGGCCGCCCCGCATCCGTCCACGCGTGGCCGCCCGGTCCGCGCACTGTCACCAGCCAGCGCTGGCTGCCCAGCGCATGCGTCACCGCGGTCTGGTCGCCGGCGCCGTCGAGAACGAGGTGCGCCGTGATCCCCTCGCCCCCGTCGCGATAGAAGTGCCGCATGCCGCGCAGATCGCCCTCGCCCTCTTCGCCGACGTTCCCAATGAAAATCACATCGTGCGCGGTCTCAAGGCTCGCGTGCCGCATCGCCGCTGTCAGAGCCAGCATGGCCGCCACGCCCGCGCCGTTGTCGCATGCCCCCGGACCGCTGAGCCGCGATCCGCGCAGCGCCGGCTCAACCGGCGTGCCCGCGGGAAATACCGTGTCGATATGCGCGGAGATCAGCACGCGCTCTGAAGTCGCATCGGTGCCGCGCCGCGTTGCGACCGCGTTGCCGGCTTCGTCGAGGTGCGGCTCGCCAAGATCCAGGTCGCGAAAGCGCACGCACAGCCACTCGGCACGCGCCTGCTCGCCAAAGGGAGGGGCCGCGATCGCCACCATCTCCGCCTGCCAGCGCATGATCTGCTGCTCGTGCAGGTGCAGCCACTGGAAGGCCTGATGTACGCGGCGGTCTGCTGCCAGCCGGGCGATGCATGCGGTCGCGGGTGCAGAGGAAGCCATGGAAACCATCAGCGTAGCACCCGGGGCGGCAGAACTGATCTGCTAAACGACCGTTTGCGCCACTTCGCTGCTGAGGGTCATCGACGATTTTCGAGCGGAGTTATTCGCTGGCTGGCGCGGAGGCCGGAAGCTGGGCTTCGAATGTTTTGAGATCCCAGTAGTCGCGCCATGCAGCGATCCTGCCGTCGCGCAGCTCAAATATGCCCATACACGGAACGCTGACGCGACTGTCTCCGACCCGGAAATGGTCTACCCGTTCGGTCATCACGATATCGCCGTCGGCCACGATGTGTTCGACATCCCATGGCAAAGCTGTCATTTGCGCGGCACCCCGGCGCAAGGTCTCGCGAATCGCGTCGCGGCCCTCAACGGCTCGCCAGGGCGAATTCCACCACACTGCGTCCTCGCAAAAATAGCTCGCGAACTCGTCCGGATCAGCCCGCACGCAGGCTTCCAGAAACTGGCGAATCAGAAGTACGTTCTCAGAACTTGTCAATGAAAACCTCGCAGGGTCGTCCTCTCGAAATTGAAACCCCTCGTTGGGCCGCTTACGCAAGAGCCATTGTCAATATTCCACGTTTTCCAGAAACAATCCCCTTGCCGGCGCCGTGGCTCCCGCGGCCGACCGGCTCCGTGCCTCCAGAATCCGCGCAACATCCTCCGGCGCGAGCTGCCCGCGCCCCACATCGACGAACGTCCCCACCAGATTCCTCACCATGTGGTGCAGAAAACCATCGCCGCGCACCCGATACACGAGCAGATCCCCCTCCTCGCGCCAATCCGACGCGAAAATCGTCCGCACATTGCCCTTGCCTTCCGCTTCCTCGTCGTCCTCCTCGCGCCGCGTCGCAAGATCCGGATCGCTGGCCGCGAACGACGTGAAGTCGTGCGTCCCTGCCACCTCTAGCGCGCCCCCCTGCATCCGCTCCACATCCAGCTTCCCCGGCCGCGCCCACGCGTAGCGCGCCAGCCACGGCGGACAAATCTCTCCGCGAAAGATCCGATACTCGTACGTCTTCGCCTTCACCGAGCCCCGCGCGTGAAAGCCCGGCGCCGCCGTCTCCGCGCTCAGCACGCGAATCGACTCCGGCAGCGTGCGATTCAGCGCCCGCCGCAGGTTCTCCGCCGGAATGGGCGCTGCCAGCACGAACGACGCCACCTGACCGCGCGCATGCACGCCCGCATCGGTTCTTCCCGACCCCTGCGGCAACACGCGCTCCCCGGTCACGCGCTCGATGGCCGCGGCCAGCTCGCCCTGGATGGTGGCGCGATCCGGCTGCACCTGCCAACCCGAAAAATCGCTGCCATCGTACGCGACCTTGAGCTTCCAGTTCGACCCGCGCACGGGTGTCTCGTTCGCCGCCATCGATTAACTATTTCCGCCCGATTTTTGCATGGGATTTTCGCATCGCAGGCTGCTGCGGATTCATCGAAATCGCTGCGATATACTCAGCTTTCCTGATGATGCATACGAGTTTACGGAACCAGGCTGTCGCCTGCCTCGTATAGCTGAAGAGCCCGATCGTTTCAGGACCAACGCGTGTGCATTTTTGCCGGCCGTGCGCAGTTCAGCCATTCCGCCGTGCACGGTCTTTGAGGAGTGGAAACCGCTCATGTTCTTTTCCGTCTCAGATCACCGTTCCCGCGAGCAATCTTCCGATCTGTTCGTAAAGTTTACGTCCGCGGCGGCCATCGGCTGCATGCTGCTCGGCTCCCTGCCGGCCGGTGCCCAGGCGGCGCCCCAAACCGCGCCCGCGGCTCCGGGACTTCCCCCCGAGCCGGTGCCCAACTACACGCAGCCCCTGTACCTGCGTCCCTCCGCGGCCGACTTCGCCCGCGAGCGCACCGACTATCCCAATCCTTTCGCGCCGTATATGCCCGGCAAAGTGCAGCCGGCCAATTTCGCCAACTCGCTGCAGCTTGAGAACCTGATGAAGAACGGCAAGATCTACCTCTCGCTCGGCGACGCGGTTCTGCTGGCGTTGCAGAATAACTACGATATCGCTATCCAGCGCCTGAACCTCGACATTGCCGATACCGACCTGCTGCGCGCGCGCGCCGGATCGCAGCTGCTCGGCGTGCCCAGCGGCCTGGTCACCGGAACCCAGGGAGGCACGACGGCTTCGGTCAGCTCCGTCGGCGGAGGTCCGGGCGGCACGAGCGCCGCGTCGGGAGGCGCAGCCGCCGGTTCCAGCGGCCTGTTGCTCTCCACCAATGGCGCCGGCCCAACGCCGGAGAACATGGATCCCGCACTGACCGGCCTCGTCGAGTTCAACCACCAGATTCAGCCCGAGCAGAGCCCCATCTTTTCCGGCGGCCTTCCCGCAATTACCCAGAACACCAACACCTATAACTTCACCTACAACCAGGGCTTCATCACCGGCACCGCGATGCAGGTGGGCTTCGATAACACGCGCCAGACTACCAACAACCTGTTCTCCTTTTACAGCCCCAGCCTCGAGTCCACTTTCACCTTCACCCTCACCCAGCATCTGCTGCAGGGCTTCGGCTGGGGCATCAATGGCCGCTTCATCGTCCAGGCGAAGAACGACCGCCGCATTGCCGACTCCGCCTTCCGCTCCCAGCTGCTCTACACCATCAATCAGGTTGAAGACATCTACTGGGGCCTGGTGAGCGCCTATGAGGACGTGCAGTCGAAGCAGCGCGCTCTCGATCAGTCCACGGCCCTTGAGAAGGACGACGAAAAGCAGCTCCAGATCGGAACCATGGCGCCCCTCGACGTCGTCAATGCCAGGAGCGGGGAATCCAACGATCAGCAGGCGCTCATCCAGGCGGAGAATCAGCTCGAGTACCAGCAACTGCTCATGAAGCAGGCCATCGCCCGCAATCTCGACGACCCGGCGCTCGCCAATGCGCCAGTCATCCCCACCGATCGCGTCAGCCTGGAGGAGACGCCCGAAGAGCGCATGAGCGCCGACGAACTGGTCCGCGAAGCCGACGCCAACAGCCCCGCCGTCGAGCAGGCCATCCTCACCCTGCGCAATGACGAAATTACCCTGAAGGGTGCCAGAAACGGCCTGCTGCCCACCTTCGATGTCTCCGCGTTTTACGGAGCCACGGCTCTGGGCGGCGCCGTGAGCCCCAGCTGCCCAGCGGCGCTGGCCTCCTTCGGCCTTCCTCCCACGGACTGCACCATGCTGGGCCGCACGGGATACAGCACCGTTTTCAGCAATCTCTTCAACAGCAGCGGTCCCAACAAGGGTGTGGAATTCAACATGAATATTCCCATCCGCAACCGCCCCGCCCAGGCCACCGAGGCGCGCTCGCAGATCGAATACCGCCAGGAGCAGATGCGCCTGCAGCAGCTCTACATGCAGATCCGCATGAACGTGATCAGCGAGCAGTACGCGCTCACCAACGATCGCGCCGCCGTCACCGCCGCCGAGGCCACCGAGCAGTACAACCAGCAGAGCCTCGACGCCGACGTCAAGAAGCTCCACCTGGGAGCGGCCACCACCGCCGACGTCCTCCAGCAGCAGCGCTCGCTCGCCGGTGCTGACGCGCAGCTGATCGCCGCCCGCGCCCGCTACGCCACCGATCGCGCCGCGCTTGAACAGACCGTGGCCAGCACCCTCGACCGCTACGGCATCTCTATCGTCGACGCGGCAACAGGCCAAATGACCACGCCGCCGGTGATCCCCGGCATCGAGCCGGCGAAGGCCGAGCCGGAAGTGACCGAGCCGACCCAGAAGCAGCAGCTGCAAAAGCAGGAGCAGCAGCCGCAACCCCAGCCGCAGCAGCCTCAGAGCTGAGCGGAAGCGCAGCGCTCGCAACAAGTTGTTCAGGGAAGGTCCGCTCTGCGCGGGCCTTCTTCGTTTTGACGATCATTTTTATGCTCCGCCGCGCGCGTCGAACCCGCTCTCACCTGATAAAATCAGGAGAATCCACTCCAGGAATCGGGGCCCCCGATGCGCCCGATATTGGTGCAGCGGGGTGATCAGGGAGTCTCCATGCAGGCAATTCTTGCGCTCGAAGACGGGCGCATCTTCAGGGGCGAGGGCTACGGCGCCCAGGGCGAATGCCGCGGAGAAGTTGTTTTTAATACATCGCTGACCGGTTACCAGGAAATCTTCACCGACCCCTCCTACGCCGGCCAGATCGTCGTCCTCACCAATCCCCAGATTGGCAACTACGGCACGAACGCCTCCGACGACGAAGCCACCCGTCCTTACATTGAAGGCCTCGTTACGCGCGAGTTTTCGCCCATCAGCTCCAACTGGCGCTCGCAACAGGTCGCCGACGAGTACCTTGAGCGCTGGAAGGTTCCCGTCATCTCGGAAATCGACACCCGCGCTCTGGTGCGCCATCTGCGCAGCAACGGCGTCATGCGCGGCGTCATCTCCACGCTCGAAACCAACCCTGACGTTCTGGTCGAAAAGGCCCGCTCTATCCGCAAAATGGACGGCACCGACCTGGCCAGCGTCGTCACCACCAAAGACCGCTACGAGTTCGAGCACGACGGCGGCGATCCGCTGAATCCCGAGGCAAAACCGGAGCTGGCGCGCCCCGACCTCCACGTGGTCGCCTACGACTACGGCATCAAGAAGAACATCCTCCGCATGCTGCGCCAGGAAGGCTGCCGCGTCACCGTCGTCCCCGCGCAAACCTCCGCCGAAGACGTGCTCGCGCTCAAGCCCAACGGCGTCTTCCTCTCCAACGGTCCCGGTGACCCTGAGCCGGTCGGCTACGCGCAGAAAAGCATCCGCGATCTCGCCGGCCGCACGCCCATCTTCGGAATCTGCCTCGGCCACCAGCTCATCGGCCTCGCCCTCGGCGGCAAAACCTACAAGCTCAAGTTCGGCCACCACGGCGGCAATCACCCGGTCAAGTGCGTCGATACCGGCAAGGTCGAGATCACCGCGCACAATCACAACTTCGCCGTCGATCCCGACTCGCTCAACCCCAGCGAAGTGGACCTGACCCACGTCGACCTGAACGACAACACGCTGGAGGGCCTGCGCCATCGCTCCCTGCCGCTCTTCAGCGTGCAGTACCACCCCGAAGCCAGCCCCGGCCCCCACGACTCCCACTACCTCTTCCGCGACTTCCGCAAAATGATGGAGGAGTGGAAGGGATGAAGCATTGCTGGCTCATCCTTTTGCTGTTAGGCGGAGGTGGCCGGCTTGCTTCCAACAGCTTTGCAGAAGTACTCCCCTCTGGTTTCATACCGCGAGCGAGCGGGCAGGTGAACGGATCGCAGACATCCGTGGGTCAGTCTGGCAGCCCAAGCCCATTCGATCGCTATCTTGCATTGCAGCGGGAGCATTTGCCGGAGCCAATTCTCATGCAGGCGGCAATCGAATGTGGCGTTAATGTAGTGCTGGTAAGACCTCGTTATGCTCAGAAGCCAGGAAGTTCGTGGAAAGTGGTTCCCGATTTGACCAGGGCATTGTCGGACCAGGAAACAGACTTCTATGGGACCGTGGCAGTCTGGCACCGCGGCGACGGAGTTCTCGTCGAACGATGGCGCATGGAATTGGATACTGGCGATTATTCCCGCCAAATCGTGTGTCTGCGGAACTCCAGAACAGTTTTCTTTGATGCAACAGACTGGCCCGCTCCGATCGGGGACGCTTCGTCGTCCCAGCCAGGATGGGGCTATGAACAACGCTGGACGTCACGCTCCGACGATACCTATCAAAAAGTGCTGGGCAGGTTTGTCGACTTACAAGATCGACCGATGAACCCTCCCAGACTCGATGACGAGACACAAAAAGATCTCGATTATAAGTGGACCATTCATACATGGAACGACTTGGAATTGCCGGCACGCCTGCTGCAATAGCTTGGGGCGAGTTTGAAGGGGGACGGCTTCAGCCGTGCCGAAAAGGGCCAGAAAGAAGCCGGGCTTTAGCCCCTGAGGGAAGGTTTTGAAAGCGACTCGCGAGCACGCCACCAACAACTCGCAGACCTACTTCGTCACCTCCCAAACGTGGCAGCGCCGATCCATTTTCCAGGCGGAGCCCTGGGCTCGCCTGTTCTTCAAAACTCTTCTCTCCTACCAAGCCAAAGCTTATCTGCTC